>DATNKC010000331.1:0-12029 GCA_035603615.1 Steroidobacteraceae bacterium
CGTGCAGGGGTTTGCCGGCTGAGGGATTCGAACCCCCGACCTACGGTTTACAAAACCGTTGCACTACCACTGTGCTAAGCCGGCGACGGAGCAGGTCCGCATTATAGCGGACACCCAATCCCAGTACTTATGCCTTATGCCTGCGCCGGCCGCCGCGTCATTTTCATCAGCAAGTGGTCCAGCGAAACGACCCCGGCTCCAGCGATGGCAAGCCATAGGAATAGGGCGAGGTATTCAAATTCGTCAAATCCGAGCAAGGTTTCGAGCGAATCGACATCACCCCATTTCGCCGCTTTGATCGCCACAATCATGGTTACGCCCAGCGCTCCGGCTGAAATGCGCGTCAGCAATCCCAGCAGTAGAAACAATCCGCCGATAAATTCGATACCCGACGTCAGCGGCGTAAAGAAGTGCGGGAAGGGAATTCCCCAGCCGATGAAATTCTCGGTCACCTGCGGCAAGTTGTTGAGCTTGCCCCAGCCGCTCAACAAGAACACCCAGCCGACCGTGATGCGGGCGAACAGGGGAGCAAGCCACATCAGATGTTGGGCGACGCGTTCCGGCCAAGCAATAAGCCAATCGATCAATAGGCGCATTTCATAATCTCCCTATGTCCTGCAGATGAGACCGGACTGCAACCGGAAACATGACAAGGCCTACGTCGGTGATGCGGGTTTGGCGCCCAGAAGATCCACGGCTTGCTGATAGAGTTTCGCCCGCACCAAGTAGCGCTCGTTGGCGCGCGTGATATAGCGCACCGAGATTTCCACGCCCCCGACCACCGGCTTTACATTTACGCCGGGCGTACCCGAAAATGATTTGCCGCGTTGAGCGGGAACCGCGCGCTGCCACTCTTGTTCGGCTTGTTGCGAGCTGTCGGCGGTCGCTTGCACCACTTGTTTGGTTATAGCCTCGACGATGGGGTAGGGATCGCGTCCCATCGGGACAACCACCTGCAGTTCGTCCCACAGCCACTGCCCGGATGTTGAAAAATTAAAGTAGTGCCCTTCGATGGCAAAACTATTCGTGAAGGTCACGCGTCTGCCCGTCGGATGTCCGGAATCGCTCCAATTGCCGGTTTCCAGCAGCACCGTGTGAAACATGCCGAGTTCCGTGACTTCACCGCTGACGCCATTGATTTCCACCCAGTCGCCGAGGCGGATGCCATTGCGTCCCATCAGCACCAGCCAACCGAAGAAGGCCACGATAAAATCCTTCAACGCCACCGTGAGGCCCGCGCCGACGAGGCCGATCGTGGTGGCGAACTGGCTCGGTATGCCGATGACCACCAACAAAATGATCACCACCGCAATGCCGCGCAAGCTCATGCGGGTGATGCTGCGCAGGGTTTCGACCTGTCGCCGATCCAGTTTCGGCCTGTCCAACAAGTGCTGCAGCCAGCCGTCGAGCAATAACAATAGAATCAATACGCCGATGACGATCAACGCATCGAGCAGCATCCCATGAGCGAGTTTTTGAGACTGCAGTGCTACGACTGAAGCCCACTGGCTGTACGCGCGTGCGAGCTGGTTTTGATCCGCGATGCGTCGATTGATCAGCGTCAATATCGTTTGATCTGCAGCAATTGCCTTGGTGCGTCCGACCAACGACGCGGCGTCCTCGTGTGTCCGTTGTACCTGAGGCGTCTGGGGAGGCGTTTGGGGCGGCGCCTGGCCGGTATCTTTTGCCGCCTTGGTGTGCAGAGCGAGTTCGGGAATGCTCCCCTTGGTGGCGTCGAGTCCGCTGGCCAACGCCGTGTGCCTGGCGCCGAGTGCTTGAGCCTTCTGCGACGCCGCGTATCCCGCGGCTTCTAGGGCCTGTTCTTTCTGTCTCAGCTGCCACCAGTTGCGAAATTTCCCGATTGAACCTCCCTGCTCCTGGGCAGCCTGTGCGGCCGGTGGAGTCGGATGCGCCTTGGTCTGCGCGTCATGCTCCTGCACCATCGATTCGATCTGCTGCCGCGGATTGCCGCCTGCCTCGACCAGGTTTTGGTTGGACTCGTCCAATTCGTCCTTGTCCAATTCCAATTGAGATTGCGCAAGATCCAATTGGTCTTGGATCTTGTCCTTCTGATCGGTCTTGGCTTGCGCGAGTGCGGCCGTGAGGCCATCTACTTGCTGTTGATCGTTGCTGAGCAGAGCCTGAGATTTGGCGATGCGCGCTTGAATGGCCGCTGCCTCGGAATTCAGCGCGGGTGGGTGCGCTTCGACATCGCGAAGCGCTTCGGTGAAGGCCAGATCCAGTTCATGGTCGGCGATTCGCAGCGCCGATTGGCTGAAAGACTGCTCCTCGGGTGCGATCGCCAGTTGCGCCAAGCGTTGCGCCGTTGTGTATGTGCTTTGATCCACAAGATCGGTGGACGTTATCGCCGCATTGCCTTTTGTAGCGTGCAGCGCGGGCGGTGCGGTCTTCCACCAGGCGATGCCGGCCGCAATCAGCAAAAGCCCGAGCACCGCGCCCAGAATCTTTTCGGTGACTGTGAATCGTTTCATGCGGATCCTTAGTGCCAGCTGCCGACCGCTTCTCGCGCCGCTTGATTTAGGGGCCGCGCTACGAGCCCGCTCTGCGACACCTTGATTTCGTATAGAGCACCGTCCGCCATGGGCAGAAACGTGGCGCTCCCGTACAGCGCATCCAGCCAGGGCACCCATGAGCGATAACGGTGCACCAATTCCCAAGGATCGATGCGGCCAGGCCCATGCAAATCGTAAACGGTACGCGGCAGACTGCGCTCATCCTCCAGGCGCGTATAGCGGCCGCTGATGCGCTCCAGACGGTAAGCGGCGTCGAATCCCACCAGATTGGCAAAGGCATGCCATTTGAGGACTCGCGCATCGACCTGCCATTCATCGCCGCGCAGGGGAAAACTAGCGTGCTGGCCGTCTGGGTAGGTTAAAACGGCGTCGAATTGCCGGTCCCCATCCTTGGTCAGTTGCAACTCTCCAGCAGGTTGTTCATATGCCAGCCGTTGATAGCTGCGCAAATTCGTGCCGATCAGGACCGCGCAGACCGCGGCCAACAAGAATATGAGCGCGGCGGCCCCATGTGCCATTCCTCCCAAGACCCGCCGCCGGCGCAAGCGACGGATCGCGGCGATGAAGAATAGGAGACCGAAGAGCGCGCAGACAGCTATTAGTGCGGTGAATGTCATGGCGTGGACCTTAACGGGAACCGGAACCGAACCTCATGGGACTAACAAAACACTTAGCCCGGTTCCGGTGTCTCGTTGCAGACAGGTGTAGTTTGCTTTGTTTCCAATGATTTGCAAGTGCCGTCGATCCGCGGCGCGCGGAGTCTCGTGCCGATTTCACGGCGGTGTTCTTGGTCAAGGCACTCGGTGGCTGGAGCCCGCCAGCCCAACACGTATCCCGCGGAAACTAGATTTTAGTGCGTGCGGGCTTGTGCAAGCTGTCGATGGCGACAGCGGGCGAGATGGCGTTCGACTGAACGAAGTCCACGCCAAGCGCGGTCAACCATTCCTGTTCCGCAGCGGTGTCGGTGCGTTTCGCGACGGTGTGCATGCCTAGAACCCGCGCCATCTGCACGACAGCGGTGATCGCTGCCTGCGATACCTTGTCACTGCGCATTCTCGCGGTAAGATCCGAGGCCAGTTTCACGTAGCGAACGCCGGGCAGGCGCAGCAGCTCAAAGCACTCGGTGCGCAGCGCGAAGTCATCAAGCACCAGCGGGCAGCCCAGGCGATGCAGCGCCGTTGCCACATCGCTGATCTTGTCCGCCAGGACGAGCGCTGTGGGTGCGTCGATTTCGAATGCGATCGTCCCCTTGGGCAGCGAAGACTTGGCCAGGCACAGCTCGATGAACTTGATGAAGTGCTCATCGTGCAGCGCCGTGGTGGTTAGGTTCACGGAAAACATGACCTCGTTTGCGTGCCAGGTATCCGGATGGCGTACCAGCCAGCCAATGAGTTCGGTGACGACCCGGCGGTCAATCATCGAGCCTAAGCCGTTCTCGACAGCCGCCTTCAGCATCGCATGCGGCGCGGAATTGGGCGCCTCCTCCGATCCAGAGCGCAGCAGAACTTCGTAGCGTTTCAATTGACTGCCCTTGCTTAGGGGCACGAGGCGCTGCACATGCAGCACGATGGGACTCTTGCGCATCGCCGCGTTGAGGCGATCGATTTCCGGCGGGACTCCTTTGTGTGCCGGCTGCTTTTCCGACAGCTCTTCCGCAGGTGGTTCCACGGCGACCGCGGGGCGTGCGGGCGCTGATGGCGGCGCCGCGGGCCTTGGCGCGTGTGAGGGGCTCGCCGCGCGCGAGGCGCTCGCTACGTGAGGGGCACTGGCCGCGTGAGGGGCACTCGGGGCTGGACTGGCGCTCGCGGTACGGGCGGCGCCCACATGACTGACATAGCTGGCGGGACGCGAGACGGTTGCAGGGTCAAGCGTGTGTGTACGCACCGTGCCGCGCGAGACGATCTGCTCGAGCTGAGCGGCGATGGTTTTTGGACCGACCGAGAGCGGCGCAGCGGCCGACGGCGCGCCCGGGGTGCGCGCGGCTTTCGGCGGCGCGCTGCGCGATCCCTGCGGCGATGGGGTCGGCGCGCTGGGACTCGGCGGCGGTTCGGGCGGGACCGCAGGCGCGCGATCCGGGCGCATCCCGGCGAACTGGACCAACGCCCGCTGCAATTTCGGCGTCATCAGTTTTGGCGCGCCTTGCGCGACGATGCGCGTGTCCATCACGATCATGATCAATCCGACGATTGCGCGTCGTGCATTGACCGCTCGCACCATCACGGCGGATTTTGAATCGCCCAGATCGAAAGACAGGATCGGTGCGGCGGCGGGATTGCCAAACGCTTCCGCGGCCTCACGGACCGCATTGTGCTCGTCCGGCCCCATTGAGCTCTCGCTCAGCCATAGCACATCGCCCGTCTCGTCGTGCAACGAAACGGCATGGGTACGATTGGGTTCGACTGCCGCGCGCACTTTTTGACAGATGGCATCAAAATCGACAAGCGGACTCTCCGATTGCATCAAGGGTTTGCCCTGCTCCATAGATCCGCTACTTAAGGTGAATACCCTATATCTACCGTACCGGCCCCGTTCCTGATGTGATGTCTTCGCCAAAACACGACAGTAGGGCGCCGCAGTGCAACCGGCTTTACATATCGCCGGCAATTCCGTTAGCCAGCCGGCTACACTGAGGGGCTATGACCACCGGATCGCATAACCGGCAATTCAAGTACTACGACTTCGTCATGGCCGCCTATGTCTGCGTACTGCTGTGTTCCAATCTGATTGGGCCAGCAAAAGAGACCACCATTTCCCTGCCATTTGGCGGCAGCGTGACCTTTCTCGCCGGCGTCTTGTTCTTCCCAATCTCATACATTTTCGGCGACATCCTGACGGAGGTGTATGGCTACGGCCGCGATCGGCGCGTCGTTTGGGCGGGATTTGCGGCCCTGGCGTTTGCATCCCTGATGGCGGCGGTGGTGGTGCATTTGCCGCCCTCGGCGAGGTCGCTCGCGGATCAGGGTGCGGTGGAAACGATTTTCGGGAACACGCCGCGCATTGTGGTGGCGTCGACCCTGGCATTTCTTTGCGGCACCTTCGTCAATAGCTATGTGCTCGCCAAAATGAAAATCTGGACCCAGGGACGCTGGCTGTGGACGCGCATCGTCGGCTCGACTCTGTGCGGCGAGCTGGTGGATTCGGTAATTTTTTATTTTGTGGCGTTCTACGGCCGCATGCCGTTGGCCCATTTAACCCTGATCATGTTTACCCAATACGCGCTGAAAAGCGGCTGGGAAATCGTGGCAACGCCCTTGACCTATCGCGTGGTCGCCTTCCTCAAGAAGGCCGAACAAGAGGACTACTACGACATCGGCACCAACTTCACCCCCTTCTCGCTGAAAGCTTGAGCTAAAGGGCCGCCGCTCCTGCAATTCGTCGCGGCGTCGCCATGATTTGCCACGACTCCATCGTCTGACTGCCCGAATGCGGGGCCGTAATGGCTCCATGGGACGGCGGTCGTCGCCCCGAATGGCGAGCAGCGAGGAGTTTGTCATGAGCAGCAGATATTCCAGGTATTCCAAATGGGTGTGGACGATAGGGTTGATCGGCCTCAGCACCGCGGCCTTTGCCGACGATCCAAAACCGCGGCCCCCTCAGGAGCCGGCCGGATTCGTGGCCGGAGCGGTGATCGGCGCATTTGCAGCAGGTCCAATTGGCGCGGTCGTGGGCGCCGGGCTTGGCGCATGGCTCGGCAATCGAGTCCATCGCGCCAGCGACGCCAAAAAGGCCGAGACGCAAGTGGCCCTGTTGGAAACCGACAAATCGCAGCTACAGAGCGAAAAATCGACCTTGCTGGGTGAAAAGAGCCAGCTGGTGGAAACCAACCAGACCTTGAGCGCCAAGCTCGATGATCTCTCGCAGAGCGTGCAAACAGCCCAGAGCGCGAAGGAGGACGCCTCGGAAGTACTCGATGGCTTGCAAGGCGATGTGCTGTTCCGCACCGGCAGCGCGGAGATCACGCCGGATATCGCGCATCAGATTCAAGTGCTGGCGCAAGCCGTGTCGAAGTCCCCTGAGCTGAAAATTCGTGTCGATGGCTATGCGGACCCGCGCGGCACGATTGACACCAATATGAAGCTCTCGCAGGACCGAGCCAACGCGGTGCGCGACCTGTTGCTGGCTTCGGGGGTCAGCGATGAAGCGCTCGAAGTCAATGCCTATGGCAAGAGCCAGAGCACGGCTGAGGACAGCGACGGCTATGCCATGGAGCGGCGCGTCCGGCTGACGCTGCAGATGGAATCCGGCGCTGCGGTCGCCCAGGTCGGCAAGAATGAGTGACGGGTGAAAACAAAATCGGGGTGGCGGCGGCCCGGAGCATGATGCTCTGGGCCGCACTTGTTTCCGCGCGCACCCTCAGCCTACGATAGCGGATGAGCGTGCCGCCCAAGATCGTGGTTCTTGATCGATATCAGACCGGAGAGTCTGCGAATCCGTCGCATGAAAATATTCTCGCCGGCATTCCGCGCACCCGGGTATCGAATCAATACACCGACGCGAGGGGCGAATTTTTTTGCGGAATTTGGACCAGCACCGCCGGCAAATGGCGCGTGCGCTACACCGAACACGAATTCTGCGTGATCATGGAAGGCCGCATTCGCATCGAGTCGGTGAGCGGAGAGAAGCACGAACTCAAGGCTGGGGACGCGTTCGTGGTTCCCGCAGGCTTCGAGGGCGTGTGGGAAGTGAGCGAGCCCTGCAAAAAGTGGTACGCGATTTTCGAGCCGAAAACCTGAGGGCGCAGGCGCCCTCGCGAACCGACCTCGCGATCTACTCGACCTCGCGAATCACCGCGCCTAGAGTTTCGATGATGCGTTCGATCTGCTTGGGCTCGATCACCAGGGGCGGCGACATGGCGATGGTGTCGCCGGTCTGACGCACCATCACACCCCGCTCGAAGCACTTGAGGAACACATCAAAGCCGCGTGCCCCAGGCTTTCCCTGGCGCGGCTCCAATTCCACGGCGCCGATCAAGCCGTAGTTGCGTATGTCGATGACATGCGGCAGGCCGCGCAGGGAATGCACGGCGTTTTCCCACGGCGCGCTCAAGGTCGCGGCCCGCGTGAGCAGGCCTTCCTTCGCATAGATGTCCTGGGTCGCCAGGGCCGCGGCGCATGCGACCGGGTGAGCTGAGTAGGTGTAGCCGTGAAACAGCTCGATCGAATTCTCCGGACCCTGCATGAACGCGTCGTAAATCTTGCGCTGAGAAAACACCGCGCCCATGGGTATCGCACCGTTCGTCAAGCCTTTCGCGGTGGTGATCAAGTCAGGCGTGACATCGAAAGCCTGCGCGGCAAAGGGTTTGCCGACGCGGCCGAAGCCGGTGATCACTTCGTCGAATATCAGCAGGATGTCGTGCTTGTCGCAGATTTCTCGTAGGCGCTTTAGATAGCCGGCGGGCGGCAGCACCACACCGGCCGAGCCCGAAATCGGCTCCACGATCACCGCCGCGATGGTCGAGGCATCGTGCAGGGCGACCAGACGTTCCAGTTCATTCGCCAGGTGCATGCCCCACTGCGGGATGCCGCGCGAGAACGCATTGTGTTCGTGGTCCAGCGTATGTGACAGATGATCCACGCCGGGCAACATGGATGAGCCGAAAAACTTGCGGTTGTTGACCATGCCGCCGACCGACATCCCGCCAAAACCCACACCGTGATAGCCCTTCTCGCGGCCGATCAGCCGCGTGCGCTGCCCCGCCCCGCGCGCCCGGTGGTAGGCAATGGCAATTTTCAGCGCGGTATCCACGGATTCCGAACCCGAATTGGTAAAGAAGATTCGGTCCAGGCCGGGCGGCGCAATCTTCGCCAGCCGGTTCGCCAGTTCGAATGCGATCGGATGGCCCATTTGAAAGGTCGGCGCAAACTCCATGGTCTCGAGCTGCTGGGTGACCGCCTCGGTGATTTCGCGGCGTCCGTGCCCCGCGTTCACGCACCATAGACCCGCGACGCCATCGAGCACCTCGCGGCCATCCGCGGTCGTGTAGTACATGCCTTTGGCACGCGCCAGCAGGCGCGGATTCGCCTTGAATTGTCGATTGGCCGTGAACGGCATCCAAAATGCATCGAGTTCGGGATTCGTCGCGGCGGCGGGGGTAAGGCGGGCATTCATGGCATTAGGTCCTTTACGAGGAGCGGGGGCGGTTAGATGATAAGGAAAATCAACACTAAGCTCAATTTTGGCGCTACAGTCGCCAAAACCGTCTATTATAATAGACACTATGAGTATAGACGTCGGCAGCCACTTGAAGGCCGTGAGGCAGATGTACGGTCTGTCGCAGCGTGAATTAGCCAAGCGCGCGGGCGTGACCAACGGCTTGATTTCCTTGATCGAGCAAAACCGAGTCAGTCCCTCGGTTAGCTCGCTCAAAAAAGTGCTGGACGGCATTCCGATGGCGCTGGCCGATTTCTTCACCTTGGATTTGGGCGGAAAACCGCAGGTTTTTTTCCCGCGCGAAGAACTCGCGAATATCGGCACAGCCAGTGTGGAGCTGCGCCTCGTCGGCGGCCGCTTGGCCCAACGCAGCATGTCGATCCTGCACGAGCGCTACGCGGCCAATGCGGATACCGGGGAGGAAATGCTGACTCACGCGGGCGAGGAAGGCGGCGTCGTCGTGAAGGGGAAGATCGAATTGACCGTTGGCGGCGAATCACGCGTATTGGGCGCGGGTGATGCTTATTATTTCAAGAGTTCTGTGCCGCATCGGTTTCGCAACCTCGGGCGCGAGGAATGCGAAATTGTCAGCGCCAGCTCGCCCCCGAGTTTCTAGGCGTTGGCGCGCCGAATCGACGGGGTCGATGCGACCCCGTCCGAAGTGGAAATTCTGAGATCAGGTAGCATATACAGCCCTATGAACATGGTAACCGTAGCGGCCACGCAAATGGCCTGCAGTTGGGATCGCGACGCCAACATCGCGCGCGCGGAGAAACTCGTGCGCGAGGCTGCGGCGAAGGGCGCTCAGGTGATCCTGCTGCAAGAGTTGTTCGAGACGCCGTATTTTTGCAAGGATCACCTTGCCCGGCACCTCGAGCTTGCTTTGCCGCTGGAAGGACATCCGGCGGTCGAACATTTCCGCAACGTCGCACGCGAACTCGGCGTGGTGTTGCCGATCAGCGTGTTCGAGCGCGCCAACAATGCGTTTTACAATTCCATCGCGGTCGTCGATGCCGACGGCTCGGTCCTCGGCAGCTATCGCAAATCGCATATTCCGGAAGGGCCGGGGTATCACGAAAAATTCTATTTCTCGCCCGGCGACACCGGCTTCAAAGTATTCGCCACACGCTACGCAAAATTGGGCGTCGCGATTTGTTGGGATCAATGGTTTCCCGAGGCGGCGCGCTCCATGGCGTTGATGGGCGCCGAGATCCTGCTCTATCCCACGGCCATCGGTTCGGAACCCCAGGATGCCAGCATCGATTCCAGCGGCCACTGGCAGCGCACCATGCAGGGTCACGCGGCAGCCAATGTCATGCCTGTGGTGGCCTCAAATCGCATCGGCACCGAGAAAGGCGAAAAATACACGATGACCTTCTACGGCTCTTCGTTCATCGCCTCGCCGACGGGTGAAAAGCTCGTCGAGGCGGATCGGGAGAGCGAATCGGTGCTGACCGCGTCGTTCGACTTGGACGAGGTGCGCCGTTATCGGCAGGCGTGGGGTGTATTTCGCGACCGGCGGCCCGACCTTTACTATCCGTTGCTGTCGCTTGATGGACGCGGCTGACACCCTCGTATTCGTTGATTTGGAAACCACGGGTGGCAATGCCGCCTATGACCGAATCACCGAAATCGGCATCGTCCGAGTGCAAGACGGCGAACTCTTGGATGAATGGAGCTCGCTGGTCAATCCGGAGTGTCCGATATCGCCTTACATCGAGGCCTTCACCGGCATCAGCAGTGAAATGGTGGCCGACGCCCCACTATTCGCCGATGTGGCCTCGACCGTGTTCGAGAAGTTGCGCGGCGCGGTTTTCATCGCGCACAACGCGCGTTTCGATCATTCCTTTCTGCGCGCCGAGTTTCGTAAGCTGGGCATGGCCTATGCGGCGGAGGCTTTGTGCACGGTTAAACTGTCGCGCCGCTTGTCGCCCGAACACGCGCGCCACAATTTGGATGCGCTGATCGAGCGCCATGCCTTGAGCTGCAGCGCCCGGCACCGCGCGCTGGGGGATGCCAGGGTGCTGTGGGACCTGTGGAGCAAGTTGCGGCGCGAAATCCCTGCGGCTGAATTTGCCGCCGCGGCAGCACACGCCGTATTGAGCCAACCTAAGCTGCCCGCGCAACTGCCGGCCGGACTGGCGGACGAGTTGCCGGAGTCGCCCGGCGTCTATCGCTTCCTTGGCGAAGAGGGCGCGTTGTTGTACATCGGCCGCAGCAACTCGCTGCGCCGCAAGATTTTGTCTCAGCTCGGCGATCCGCGCTCCGGCTCGCGCGAACAAAAATTGGCGGCGCAAGTGCAGCGCGTCGATTGGCGAGAAACCGCCGGTGAACTGGGCGCGATGCTGCTCGAGGCAGAATGGATCAGGTCGCAGCAGCCGCGCTACAGCCGACACACTCGCAGCAACTTGGAGTCAGTGACCCTAAGGCTCGACGACGCCGCGTCGGGCCGCGTGCGCATACAGCGCCTCGATATGCTGGAGCCTGAGGATCTCGCCGAGAGTTTCGGCGTATTTCACTCGGAAAAGGATGCGCGCAAGGCGCTCATGGATATTGCCCGCGCCTCGCAGCTTTGCCTCAAAGTGCTCGGACTGGAAGAGAGCGAAGGCTCGTGCTTCGCCCTGCAGGTCGGCAAGTGCAAAGGGGCCTGTGCCGGCAAGGAGCCGCTGATCCTGCACACGATGCGGCTGAAATTGGCACTCTCCGCGCTGAAAATTAAAAGCTGGCCGTTTCCCGGACGGATCGCATTGCGCGAGCGGCCTACGGGCGGCTTTTTGCCGGACGGCACGCGGGGCGGCGAGTTTCATGTGCTCGATCGTTGGCTGTACCTGGGATCGGCGCGCTCCGAAGAAGAACTCGCCGCTCTGCGCATGCGTCGTGTCCACCCCGCATTCGATGTCGATGTGTACAAAATTCTGCAGCGCTATTTCTCGCATCATCCCAACCTCGACTGGCATGACTTGCGCGCCCCCGACACCGCCGCCGTGCATTGAGCGCGAACGACAATGTCCGCTATTGGATCGCGACCGCGCCGGTGGGCGCGGCGTCGGTGCTGGCCGAGGAACTTGCGCAATTCGGCGCCGAGGATATCCGCGAGCGCAGCCATGACGTGAAATTTCAAGGCACGCTCGAGGTGGGTTATCGGGCCTGCCTGTGGTCGCGTACCGCGACCCGAGTGCTGCTGAGCTTGGGATCCATCGACGCCGGCAGCTCGAAGAACGTCTACGAAGCCGTCAAGCGCATCGACTGGCGCGAGCATTTGGCTCCCGGTGCGACGCTGGCCTGCGATTGCAGCGGCGGCAACGAGTCCATCCGGCACACCCTGTACGGCGCGCAGCTGTTCAA
>DATNKC010000332.1:0-6000 GCA_035603615.1 Steroidobacteraceae bacterium
CGCACTTGCCTTGGTTCTGCTTTCGATAGCGCGCGGGCGCCTGCAGGAAGCGGCGTTCGAACGCGCGGGCGCGCGGCAGCGGCGCGCGGTCAATCGCGCAGGGCCGGCAAAATGAACACGCCCGAAGACTGGCGTAGAATGTTGGTTTTGGCTTAATAAAGTAACCCGGGGAGAGCTTAATTCCATGCCCGTCAAAAAGCGCGCGCAGCGCATGTCGCCGGAGAAGCGACGCGAACAAATCATGGATAGCGCGGTGGCACTTATCATCAGCCGCGGACTGTCCAGCTGCACGCTCGAGGTGGTCGCCGCGGAGGCGCGCATCAGCAAGCCCCTCATCTACAAGTACTTTCCGCGCCTCGCGGACCTATTCAAGGCGCTGGTGGAGCGGGAGTATCGCTTTTTGCGCGGCCGCGGACTCGGTGTGTTGCCAAGAAACGCTCCCTATGAGGAGGTCATTCATCACTCCAATCTTCGATCCATGGAATATCTGTACGAGCGCGGCCCGATCATGCGCTTGCTCGCGAGCGATCGCTCGATTGCCGGTCTTGCAAAACGCCAGGACCGCGACGAACGCGGCGTGATGATCGATTATTTCACCAAGCGATGCGTGGAGGTTTATGGCTTCCCGCGGGATGTCGCGCGCATCTGTTCGACCATGACCGTCAATGCGCCGATCCTATCGGCTCGCGCGCTCCGCAGCGGCGGCATTGCCGCGCACCGCGCGGCCGAGATTTGGAGCGATTTCATCATCGGCGGCAACAATGCTTTGCAGTTCAAGTACGGCAAGCACAAGGCGCGCGGCAAAAAGCGGAAATCTTGACTTGCACGGGGCTTAATTATAACTTGAGTCTAATATAGCCTCGTGCGGAGAGCGGCCATGACTTACGCCACCAATCGCCCTTACTGCGATGCCGACAGCCACATCATGGAAACCAGGGACTGGATCGCCAAGTTCACCGATCCGGAGCTTCTTGCAAAGCTTCCTGAGATGAGCCTGCTCAAGTCAGGAACCAAGAGCTTTGAGGTCATCAACGACGCAGTGCTCAAACAAAAGCAGCGAGCCGCCGCCGGCACGGCAGCGGTCGATGTGGTGAAGGGTCAGAAGGGTTGGAATGCGCCGGGCGCGTTCGACGCCGCGGAAAGAAAAGCGGCGCTGGATGATCTGGGCTTCAGCCGGCAACTTGTGTTCTCGACCTTCTCCGCATCGCAATATCTGCATCATGAAGATCCGGATGTGCGCTACGGCGGTGTCCGTGCACACAATCGTGCGATGGCGGCATTTTGCGGTCGGGATTCCCGGCTCATCGCAGCCGGCCAGGTGTCTTTGGCTGACCCGGAACGTTGCGTGGCGGAAATGACGGAAGGCGTGCGCCTCGGATGCGGCGCGTTCTGGATTCCCGGCATGCCGGTCGGCGATAAGTCACCGGGCCACCCGGATTTCGATCGCGTCTGGCAGGCATTTTGCGATCTAAACGTGCCCTTCTTGCTGCACGTCGGCCCAAACAGCCCGACCAAGATCGCGGCCTACGAAAATAATGGCCAACCGCGGCCGAAGGACATTACGGGCGCCGAGGGCGGCGAGAATCTTCGCGTGCGGGATTTCATGCTGTTGTCGGTCGGACCTCAGCAGTTTCTGACGGCGCTGGTTTTCGATGGGGTATTTGCGCGGTTTCCCCGGCTGCGCGGCGGCGTGATCGAACTCGGTGCCGGTTGGGTGCCGGAGTACTTGCGCACCCTCGACTTGAGCCAAAAAATCTTCAAGAAAACCGATCCCTCCGTGGCGGCGCTGGCGATGAAGGCGTCCGAGTATATTCGCCGGGCGGTGAAGTTCACGCCCTTTCCCGGCGAAGACGCCGGCCGCCTGATCCGGGACGCCGGTGCGGAACTATTCATGTTTTCAAGCGACTATCCTCATCCGGAAGGCACCGACGATCCCATTGGCCGCTTCGAGCGGACGTTCAACGGCATTTCCGAGGAAGCCAAAGCCAAGTTTTACAGCGAGAATTTTCTGGCCATGATGGCGGCAACGCCTTAAACCCTGGGCGCGCAAAACCTACAGGTGCGCATCGGCGGGGACCGCATCCTTCGGCGGCACCTTGGGGCGCTCGCGCATCGGCAGCTCCGGGATCATCAAGGTTGCGGTGAGCGCGATGACCACCACGATGATGCTCAACATGATTACGTGCGTCACCGAATCCGCAATCATCACGCGAATCGCCACCGGAAGGTGCATCATGCCCGGGTGGAGTTGGGCATCGACCGACAGGCTGCGCAATTTTGACAGATTCATCGACGGCAATCCGCTCGATGCCGCCCACGCCGCAAGTTTGGAATTCAGATCGTTGGTCAAGAGCGTGCCGAAGATCGCGACGCCCACGGTGGAACCGATCTGGCGAAAGAACTGATTGGCGCTGGTCACGACGCCAATTCGGTTCATCGGTACGGCATTCTGAATGGCGACGCTGTACAAGCTCTGCAACGGACCCAATCCCACACCAAGAAGCGCCATTCGCCAGCCGAGATCAAGCCGACTGGTGCTGTAGGTCATCTGACTCATCAAGATTGTCGCAATCAACAGCACCGTCATTCCGACAAGCATGAACGGTTTGTAGCGGCCGGTGCGTGTCACCAGCCGCCCGCTCACCGTCGCCGCCACAATCAAGCCGATCATCAGCGGCAAGGTGGACAGCCCGCTGGTCGTGGCCTGCACGCCCTGGCCGAGCTGCATGAACAAGGGCAGAAATGCCACGACGCTGAGGAAGGACATCGACGAGAAGAAGCCGGCCGTGTTGGCCCAGGTGAACACTCTGTTGGCGAACAGTTCCATGTGGATGATCGGATCCTTGACTCTTTTTTCCACGATCACAAACAGGACCGCGCAGATCAAGAACATGGCGAACAACCCGACCACGATCGGCGAGTCCCAGGCATATTTCTGCCCGCCAAAGGTCAGCGCCAAAAGCAGCGGCACGCAGGACGCGACGATCAGCACCGCACCGAGATAATCGATGCTCCCCTTGGTCGCGTGCGACAGCTTCGGCATCTTGGCGATGACCATGAACAGCGCGATCAGTCCCATCGGCAGATTGAGGTAAAACACCCATCGCCAGCCCTCGACCGTGTGACCCGCGATGGTCACCGTTCCGTGGTCGGTGAAGTAGCCGCCCAATAGCGGGCCGACCGCGCTGGCGAGGCCGAAGACACCGCCAAACAAGCCCGCGAATTTGCCGCGCTCCCGCGGCGGAAACAGATCGGCGATGATGGCGAATGCCGTCGTGAATAACGCGCCTCCGCCCAATCCTTGGATGGCGCGGAACACAATCAGTTGAACCATGCCGCCGCCCAAAAGCGGCAATGTTCCAAACTCACCTGCGAGCCCCGACAGCCATGAGCCCAAGAGAAACAGGCCGATCCCGGCCAGCAGCACCGGCTTGCGTCCATACAGATCGCCCAACTTTCCCCACACTGGCACCATCACCGTGGAGGACAGGAGGTAGGCGGTCGTCACCCAGGCATAGAGCTCCAGGCCGTGCAATTGGCTGATGATGACCGGCATGGCCGTGGACACGATGGTTTGGTCCAAGGCAGACAATAAGAAGACGATCATCACGCCGATCAGGGTGATCTTCCGTTCGGCGTCGGTGAAATGGGCTGTGGTCAAAGCAAAAGCTCCGTGCGGATCATTGGTGCATTATCGCAGGGCGCCTCCCACGCAGCACGAATTTCTGGATCTTTCCCGTTGCCGTTTTCGGCAATTCGTTCACGAAATGAAATGCACTCGGAACTTTAAAATGTGCCAGCGCAGCGCGCGCAAATTCACGCAGCTCTTCCTGGGTCGCGGAGGCCCCGGCGCGCAGGACGATGAATGCCTGCGGCGATTCACCCCATTTCTCGTGCGGCATGCCGACAACCGCGGCTTCGAGCACCGACGGATGCCGCAGTAACGCGCCCTCGACCTCGATCGAAGAAATGTTTTCACCGCCGCTGATGATGACGTCCTTGAAGCGGTCGCGGATCTCGATATAGCCGTTAGGATGCACCACCGCACCGTCGCCGGAATGAAACCAGCCGCCCGCGAATGCCGCGGCGGTCGCCTGCGGATCGTTGTAGTAGCCGCTCATGACGACGTTTCCCTTGGCGACGATTTCACCCATGGTCGAGCCATCCTGCGGCACATCGCGCATATCGCCATCCACGACGCGCAGCTCCCCTGATGTGATCAATTCGACTCCTTGGCGGGCTTTCATGCTCGCTCGATCGGGTTTGGATAGCGCCGCGTGCTCGGGTAAAGGCTCGCAAATACTGATGAACGGCGCCGTTTCCGTCAGTCCGTACACTTGCAGCACATCCCAGCCGAGTTCGGACTCCATCCTCTCGATGGTCGCGGCGGCCGGCGGCGCGCCGGCGGTGATCACGCGCACGCGGGGCAGTTGCGCGCGTTGCTCCGCGGGGCCATTTGCAATGGCGATGAGCACCGTGGGTGCCGCAGAAAGATGCGTCACCCGTTCGCGCCGCACATGCTCATACACCGCCGCCGCATCGACGGCACGCAGGCAGACATGCGTTGCTCCAGCGGCCGTCACGGTCCATACAAAGGTCCAGCCGTTGGCATGAAACATCGGCAGAGTCCACAAGTACCGATCGGCCGGCGTCAGGGGCCAATGTGCCAGCGTCCCAACGGAATTCATCCACGCGTTGCGATGGGTGATCATCACGCCCTTTGGGCGCGATGTGGTGCCGCTGGTGTAATTGATGGACAGCAGATCCGTTTCCGCTATTGCCGGAAATTCGAAAGGATCGGCGCTGCGTGCGAGCAACGACTCATACGATAACCAGCCGCTCTTCTCGCCTTCCAGAGCGACAAAATGCCGCACACCGGTCATGCGCGCCCGAACACTGTCGACGGCGTCCAGATAATCGGCATGAACGCACAGCACCGTAGCGCCGCTATGCTCGGTCACATAGACGAAATCCTCGGCCGATAAACGGTAGTTGATCGGCACAATGACCGCCCCGAGCTGCGGGATCGCGTAGAACTGCTCCAGATGTTGATGCGTGTTGGGGGCGATCGTCGCGACGCGGTCACCCTTGCTCACGCCTAATTTCGCAAGCGCCTGACTCCATTGGTCGCATCGCAGCCCAAACTGGGAGTAGGTAAAGCGTGATTTGCCGTCCACCACGGCTTCTCGTTGGCCATGCAGCTTGCGTGCGCGGCGTGCGAACTCGAGGGGCGTCAGCGGCGTTTCCATCCGGAAAGCCTACCAGATTGAGAGCCATGATCGAGACCCCGCAACTGTCCGATGGAGCGGCGGGAGTCCGCTTGCGCTTCAGCGCGAGCGCTGAGTTTGGTAGATGCGCAGCATCCGGCGCAACGCCTGCCTCACCTGAATCCTGAGCGTCGCGGGCGCGAGCACTTCCAAATCCTCGCCGAGCCGCAGCAGTTCGCGAATTCCGAAGTCGCCGGATTCGATCGGGATTGTGCAGCGAAGCCAGCCTTGCCGGTCGGGCTCACCGGCGGTCTTCGTCACGGCCGCTTCAACATATGGGCCCAGCAAGTTGATCATCGTGCGTCCGCGCGGGGAGAGCCTGATCGTGGCGTAGGCACGATAGCTGCCAAGCTCGTATTCGCGCGAAGACTGAGTCCAATGCGACGCGAGGTCGAAGTCCGCGGGCCGGGTGAAGGACTCCTCGAGGGATTCCACGCCCAGGATGTTTGACGCGCGGTACGTGCGATAGCTGCTGCCCTTTTGCGCGACGAGGTACCAAACGCCTGCTTTGAGCACAAGACCGAGGGGTCCGATTCGCACCTCGTTTGAGTCGCCGCCCTGGCGGTAGCGAATTTTCAAATAGCGCTCGTTCCACACCGCGCGCGCTACCGCGGGCAGCAACGCCACCGGCTCGGTCGCTCGAAACCAGCCCGTGACATCCAGGTGAAAGCGGGTCGCCACGCGCTCGGCGCGCATGCCTACGGGAAGCGCCGCCATCAGCTTGAGACGGGCT
>DATNKC010000333.1:0-8832 GCA_035603615.1 Steroidobacteraceae bacterium
CGGAAGAGTGCAGGGCCTTGACGCTGCCTATGCCCCACGCCGTTTACGGTGCGCCGCTCCAACTCACAGTGCTGGAGGATGAGTTTCAGGTGGTGGCTACCCCTGGTCGGGTAGCCCCAGGCGCACAAGGTTGGAAAATCAGGCGTCACGCAACACTGGTGGCGTCGGCATGTGATATTGACCGGCGCGCGAATTCCCGTCAGGGAGGGTGAGCGCTCACACCCGGTCAATATCACGGTGCCGATATATTAGAAGTAGCCGTGCAGTTCGAAAAATGTCAGCTGCTGATTCTGCTGATTGTTCTGCGGGATACCGAAATAGTGGCGATAGCCGGCGCGCAGCTGTAAGAACGGCAGCGGCGTGTACTCGTACACAAGGCTGTATCGAGTTTGTTGATTGTTTCGCACCGCGCGATCGGGATCCTCGTATTCCGCTGTCAGCTTAAGATTGTGGCCTTTCAGTACGCGCCAATCCGCCTCCAGCAATCCCCCGGCCTCCGTGCGTTCTAAGCTGTCGTCCTGGACAATGTCGCCCTCGGCCAGCCAGGCGATCGGACCTGTCTTCAATCCGGCAAACAGGGCGCCCATATGCCGATCACCGGCGCCTGATTGGGTGGATGAGCCGGCAATGCCCACCCGCCAGATCGGCTTGGTGTAAACCACTTGGGTAATGACTTGATAGCCAGATCCGGTGCTCGCGTTGGCCTGGCCGTTGGTCAGATCGAATTGGGCGGACCAGGCGGAATGCTCCCAGCCGACCTCGACACCTTTGTCGGGCGTGGTCATGTTGATGCCGCTAACCTGCTGCACGAACGCGGTCTGGTCCTGCAGCCGCCAGCCGAAGGGCAGGTAAAACTGACCGGCCTTGAGATAAATGCCGTCCACGGTGCTGCCATAGCGCACGTAGGCTTCCTCGTTCTGCGAGCCGCCCGGCGCGACCTGTTCATCGACATAGATTCCGAGGCGATCCGGAAGGATGGTCAGATCGGCGTAAACGCGGAATTGCTCGAGGGCGAAGGCTTGCGTAGTCGGCGAGTTCGGGGCCGTGTCTCGACTCCAATCCGCCCTCAGATCGCCACCGATGCGCAATCGATCGGTAAGCTTGCCGGTCCAGGTATCGATCGAATTGTCCACGGTCTCCGCCGGCAGGAGCACTTTTGCGTAAGTAATTCCAAAGTCATTGCGCAGGCCGCCGCCCGTCGGGTTCACGTGACAGACATTGCATTTATAACCTTCCTCCACGGCAAGGTAGGGCTCGGCTGTGGACGGCGAAGCGCGCAGCAACGCGACGATCGTAACTATCAGTGCGGCAAGCAATGAGCGCCGATTCATGGGAGGGCCTCAACGTCAAATGTAGAAATCACGTTCTCGCCGCGTTCGTCCGGTGCGCCGAGCGTCACTTGCTGACCGGCAATGTCGCTGATCTGACTCGATGAGGCCGCGTCCATGACGAGGCGATAGTGGCCGGCCGAGAGCGGCTGAACGGGCCATATCATCAGCGCACGCAGATTGGCGCTCGGAACTGACATTCGCGCCGGCACTTGATCAATGACGGTGGGTGCTGCGGCGGGCGCGAGTTTTTCGAAATGCGCGCTGTAAGTCGCGAGCTGGCTAACGTCCAGCTCATGATTGAACGCGACCATGACTTGCGGCGGCGGTCCGTTCACCGACTCCATGTTATCCGGCACGATCGAGGTGACGGCGAGCGGGGCGCTGACCGTCGCGGCGGCCGCAGCCGCGGGCGGTGCGCCGTTCGTGATCCATTGTTGAATAAAGCCGATCGTAGTCGCCGACAAACAGGGTTGCGTCGTGGGGCATCCGTCGGGCATTTGCGCACCGACTGCTGCGTGACCCTGCAACTTTTGAATGATGTAGCTGTCAGTAGGATCACCTGGCTTGACCCGGTCCAGCGAAGGCACTTCAGTACTCGGCACGCCGACCAATAAATTGTAGCTATCGGCCGCATCGAGCCGCAGGCCCTCCGGCGCGGAGGCCCCCGCATGACAGACTGAACAAATCGGCGTGAAGATGTTTTCCTGGATCGATTCGAAATCGGCCGAGAGCGGCAGCGACGCGCTGCCGCCCGGCACCAGCGGCTGGCCGTTGGCATCTAGACCGTCGCCGTTGCCGGCGCAGGCGGCAAGGAACGCTAAGCTGAGCGCAACGCCAGCGCGTGCGAGGGCGTTAGTGGATCGTGAAATCATAACGGGCCCTTTAAGGAACAGCGATCGAGATAGGGGTAGGAATCATCGCGCAACAGATCCATGTCAGACCGCGGGCGGCCGTACGGAATAATTTCATGATGGTCCCGAGAATCGGCCGATGTGGCCGTCGATTTCCTGACGTAAGTGCCCAAGCGGCGGATAAAGGTTTAATCTGTTGCGTTGGCTCGACGAGGTTTTCGATGCATTGCTTGAGGCATGATTCTGCGGTTGCGACATAGTGCGTCTGCGTGCAGCCGTTGCATTGTTCGTCGGCTTCGCGAGTACCTCAACGCCATCGCGCGCGGCTGACGAGTGGGGTGGTTCGGCAGCGCTGACCAGCGACTATTACGTGCGCGGCATATCGCGCACCAGCGATCAGGCGGCATTGCAGCTGGACTTTCACTATTCCAATCCAAACGGATTCTTGGCGGGCGTATTCGCATCGAACTCTCAGATCGATCGCAGGGAGCCGCGGGACGCCGAGCTCAGCGGGTTCGTAGGATTCACATGGAGCTTCGACGAAGCCTGGCGCGCGCGAGTCTTGGCGAGCCACTATGCCTACCCCTGGAATCACGCGGGCTCCCGCTACAACTACGACGAGCTGGATCTCGACCTCTCCTACCAGGGCTGGCTGCACTTCGATCTCGGTTATTCGCCAAACTCGCCCCGCTTCTTGGGGCTCCCCTATGGGGGACTTACGGGCGTGACCGAAAAATCCGCCGAGGTCAATGCGCAACGGCAGATCTTCGGCAATTTCTCCCTCACGGCGGGGGTGGGCTATAGCTTTCTGGACGGCCCCGAGTCAGCCGGCTACCTGTACTGGAGCGGGGGGGCGGCCTATGATTTTCATTCGTTTACCTTGGCTGTCGCTTATCTCGACACCTCGGCAGCGGCTAAGGCATTGTTTTATAATGCCGCGGCGACCGGAGAATGGACAGGAACCCTCATTTGGCGCTTCTAAAACCACTGCACGCGTGCAACTCTTCGGGATGCGCCCGGTACTCACGGGGGTACCTGGATTTCGACAAGGATTTGCGCCAATGACCCTGCCGGTCAAAAACTCACCCAAAGAGCGCGACAGCGCGCTATTGGTGGCCATCGCCGCCGGCGATCGGCGCGCCCTGGAGGAACTGTATCTCAGCTTCCACCGCCGCTTGGCGCGCTTCCTGTCGCGCTTTACGTCACGTTACGAAAATGTCGAGGAAATCATCAACGATACCTTCATGGTGGTTTGGCAGAGCGCGAAGGATTTTCGCAACGCTTCTCAAGTGTCCACCTGGATTATCGGCATTGCCTATCGGACCGCCTTGAAATCGTTCCGACGCCAGAAGAATCATGCCGCAGCTCAAAGTCTCGAGGACTACCCCGAACAAACCGTCGATCCCACTTTCGACGCCGAATTGAACGACTGGTTGAATCACGGTTTGAGCCGCCTGCCGATGGAACAACGGCTGACTTTGGAACTCGCTTACCACATGGGTCATTCATTAGAGGAAATTGCGGCGATCACCGATTGCCCGGTTGGCACGGTGAAGGCGCGCATGTTTCATGCGCGCGAAAAGTTGCGTCAATATCTGCCTGCCTTGAGCGGTGCACCAGCCGGCTTGTCGGCGAGAATCGGATGACCCATAACCGCCGGATCGAGAATTCCGCGGAGCATCACGAGGTCTCTGCGCTACTCCCCTGGTACGTCAACGAGACGCTCGGGGAAATCGATCGTCAGCGCGTGGACGCGCACCTCGGCATGTGCGCAGCCTGTCGCGAGGACTTGGCGGCGCAGCGGCGCATCTGCGAGGCAATCGATGCCCAGCCCGCGATCGATTACATGCCTGTTGCCTCGCTCAAACGATTACAGGCGCGCCTCGACGCTCTGGGCGAATCGGACCCGACGATCGCGCCGGTGAAGGAGCAACCCCCTCAGCGCGTGCCCTGGCGCGGATGGATGGCGGCATCAGTTGCGGCAATGGCGGTGGCTGTCGCCCTGTTGGCTGCCAATCGCTTTGGGCAGACCGATGCGCGCCTGATGCAGCCCAATTACCGCACCGTGACAAACTCGGCGCCGCGGCCGCAAGGCGAAGTGATTCGGGCGGTGTTCGCGCCCAGCATTACCTTGGTGGAATTGCAAAGCATTCTCGATGAGGCGCAGCTGCGAATAGTCTCGGGCCCGACTGAGGCGGGCGTGTATTCGCTGGCTTCGAATTCCACGCTTACGGTACGCGCGTCCTTGGCGCTGCTGCGCCAGCACTCGAGCGTGCGCTTCGCCGAAGGAACCTTGCCGGAGCCTGAACCAGGCGATTCACCATGATCCGCGCCATTGTGCTCGGCACCGTAATCGCACTGGCGAGCGCCTGCAGCAGCGCGCCCGTGCGCATCGATTCTCGAGCGCTCGGCGATCAAGCATCTCTGTCCTCGGATCGCTACATCATTGTGGCGGTCGACAATGTACCCGCGGCCTATGTTGCGAATGCCGGCGGCACGCCGCGCGGCTACGATGCCATCGCGGACTACGGCGCGACCGCTCGTGCGCGCGAAACTCTGCATGCCGTGGAACGCGAGTACGGCTTGCGCGAAGTCAATGCGTGGCCGATCGGACCGCTGCAGATTCACTGCGCCGTTTTGGAGATACCTTCCGGCGCCGATCGCAGTCAGTTGCTTGCCGACCTGTCGAAGGACCGGCGCGTCAAACTGACGCAACCCTTGCAAACCTTTGCCACGCGCACCGAGGACTACAACGACCCGTATGTCGGATTGCAACGCGGTTTTCAACAGATGGATGTCGCGGATGCGCATCCCTGGTCGCGAGGCGAGGGCGTCAAGGTTGCGATCATCGATACGGGCGTTGACACACAACATCCTGATTTGCTCGGCAGCATTGCCGCCGCCGTCAATTTCGTGGACGCGGATGACGCGCAGTTTCGGCGCGACCGGCATGGTACTGAAATGGCCGGCGTGATCGCCGCAGTCGCCAATAATCGCGAGGGAATCGTCGGCGTCGCCCCGAACGCGCGGCTCTTCGTATTCAAGGCCTGTTGGCAGTCGCATGCCGACGCCGATGCCGCGCGCTGCAATTCATTCACACTGGCTCGCGCGCTCACGGCCGCGTTTGATGCGCATGCTCAGGTGGTTAATTTGAGTCTCGCCGGTCCCGATGATCCCTTGCTCGGCGATCTGATTCGGGAAGGGCAGCATCGCGGCGTACTATTTGTCGGAGCGGCGCCGCATACCGCCGATGTGCAAGCGGGTCTGCTGCATCAAGCGGGCGTCATCGAGGTCGCCAGCGCCGAATCCCATTCGGGGATCGACACGGTGTTGTACGCGCCCGGCCGCGAAATCCTCACCTTGCTTCCAGGCGGACATTACGACTTCGCCTCGGGGTCTTCCATTGCAACGGCGCAGGTCAGCGGAGTGGTTGCGCTGATGCTGGCCAAGAATCCCGGCCTGTCGGCGGCCTCGGCCTACCGCCTATTGCACGACACCAGTTCCTCGCTAGCGACCGCAGACGGCGGCGTTGGGGGCATTGATGCCTGCGCTGCGGTGGTGACCTTGGTGGGACAGGGTACCTGCCACGTCAGTGAAGGTAATCGCGCGGCGGACCAGAACGGCAATCGGGTTGCGCAACACTGACGACGCGGCCCGGCGATTTTGACCGGCCTACCAGACCAGTGCACAGGAGCCCACGCGACCGGTGGCAGGCACACGACACTCATCCTCCGACACTGTGAGCTAGTTAGCCTGCGGCCGCTTCAATAGCACGCCTCGATCCACGGATCGCACATTCAAGTGGAGTTGCGTCGCCCCGCGCACGGTCGTGAGCGGCACGCCCGTTCCGGCTGGACCCACCGCCCAAACGCGCCGATAAAAGTCCGGCAGTGTGCCGACTTCGTGATGCGCCACCTCGCTGATCACGTCTCCCTCGCGAATATCGGCGCTTTGCGCAGGCCCCCCTTCCACCACGCCCGTGACGTATACCTTTCCGGCCAATTCCACCGCGTAGACTCCCAGCCACGGCCGCGGTTGCCGATCCACTCTGCCCGTGGACTTCAGGCTTTGCAGTATGGGTTTGAGCAAGTCGATGGGTACGAACATATTGGCGTTGAGCTCCTCGCCGGCGATGACCTCGCGAACCAGCAATGAGCCCAATCCCACCAGGGTGCCGTGATTGTCGATCAACGCGGCGCCGGACCAATGCGGATGAGCCGGAGCGGTGAATATCGCTTCCTCGAGCAGATATTCCCACGCACCCGCAAACTCACGCCGCGCCAAGACCCGCGCCGTTTGCGGCGGAGCGAAGTCCTTTGCGCTCAAGACGTGCACTTCGCTGCCGACGCGCAGCTCCGCCGACGAGCCGAGCGAAATGGGAGGCGCATCCAATTTTTGCAGCGGCAATACCAAGCCGAATCCCGTCACCTGATCGTAGGCCAGTGGGTGAGCCGCAATTTCCCGCCCCGCGGCATTGGTAAGCCACACATCCGTGGCTTCAGTCATCAAGTAGCCGATGGTCAGCACCAGACCGGCGGAATCGATGACCACGCCGTTGCCGATGCGCTGCGATCCCAAAATGCCCGCGGTAAAGGCATCCTCGGGAATATCGGCGCGCAACTTGGTTACCGAATGATTGAGCGTTTCTAGATCGAGTCCCATCGCCTTGATTCCACCGCTACGCAAGTAGCATTACATTACTGTAGATTTTGCAATTATGGTCGCTGCCTCGCCCTTTTGGAATTGAGAATCGTTCGCAATAATTGATCAGCACAGAACTGCGAAATGAGGAAAAATGTCTCATTCCTTCACTCCATAGAGGCGCTGTCATGCAACGCAAAATCTCACGTCGATCCATCGTCAAGAGCGGACTCATCGCAGGCGCATTGCTGCCGTCGTTAAGTCTCATTTCGCGCAACGCCACGGCCGCTGCGCTGCCGCTGCTCGATCCCAGTGATCCAACCGCGAAGGCGTTGGGTTTCGTCAGCGACGCCACCAAGGTTGACACCAAGACTTACCCAACGTTCAAACCCGGCGAAAAGTGCGGTACGTGCGCGCAATTCCAAGGCAAGGCAGGCGATGCGACGGCTGCGTGCACGATTTTCGCGGGCAAGAGCGTGCCGCAAGGCGGCTGGTGTCAGGTCTGGGCACAAAAGAGCTGAATTAGTCGGTAGTTCCGACCCATCTCACGGAACTGACTTTCGACCCGGGTCAAACTTTGAGGATGTGGCGACACCCCATCCTCAAGGTATTTCTTTTCTCTTACATCGCGTGGGGCGCTTGGCATTGGAACGCCAATCGTCCCGTGCGCGCGCCGGACGGCGTGCTCGCGGAGGGAGAGCCGCAGCAAACGAATATCGCCGACGGCGAGAAGGTGCAAATGGGCCGCTGGACCCTGACGGTCCGCGCGACCTATCAGCTGAAAGCGCGAGTGCTGGGGCGCGAGTCCTACCACTTCGACGCCATCTCCGATTTGATCCCTGAAGATCTGGCTTTGGGCTGGGGTCCGATGTCTGACAACAGCGTACTGAAGACAATCGATATCTCGCAGTCCAATCGTTTTTACTATTGGCGCGCGAGCGCCGCCACTCGCCTCGCGCGAGAAATTATTATTTCCCACAGCGCCAACACGCATGTCATCCCGCAGACGCCGGCGATCGCGAGAGTCTTGGCACGCCTGCGGCCGGGCGAGATCGTGACGTTGAGCGGCGATCTGGTGGATGCGGTCCGCACTGACGGACGATGGATCAAAACCTCGCTGGTGCGTACTGACACCGGCGCGGGCGCCTGCGAAGTCATGTTGGTGACCGACGTCATACCTTGAGCAACCATTCGCGCAGCGCGATGGCCACCGAGTCCGGACGTTCGAGCGGCGCCATGTGCCCCGCGCCGTGGATCTCGAATAACGTCGCGTGCGGAATTCTGCGCCGAATGCTCTGCTGCTGTGAAACCGGGGACCAGATGTCGTCGCTGCCGCTGAGCAACAGCGTGGGAACGGCAATGGTCGCCAGCACGGTCAGCACCTCCGGTCGATTCAGCATCGCGCTGACTTGGCCGGCATAGGTGTCCGCCGTGAAGCGCTCAATCATCGCGCAGAGTCGCGGCATCAATTCCGCGGCGCGCGCCGCATCGCCGCCCAGCATTGGCGGCAACCATTCTGCCGCCAATGCCGACATGCCCTGCTCATAGGCGACTCGCAGTAGGTGGCTGCGGCTTTGCGGTTCACCATCGCGCACCGCATGCACGCCGGTATTGAGCAGCGCAAGTCCAGTAACGCGCCCGGGCGCGGCGCGCATAATTTCAAGCGCGACTCGGCCGCCCATGGAGTGTCCGGCCACCGCAAATCGCTCCGGAGCGATGTCGAGCACATGGCGCGCCATGGCCGGTATGGAGCAGAAGCCGCGGAACGACACCACTTGAGTTTCCGCAACAGCGGCAAGACGCTGCGGAATGTCGCCCCAAAAGGCCTCGTCGCACAAAAGACCGGATAAAAGCACCGCGGACTGCTTCATAATTGACCGTATCATGACACGCGACATTTCCCAAGCCGTACGCGATGCATGCCTCTGGTTGCCGGAAGCCGAGGAGTTCGTCTCGCACGGATCGCCGAATTTCAGGGTACGAGGCAAAACGTTTGCGACTTACGTCGT
>DATNKC010000334.1:0-2648 GCA_035603615.1 Steroidobacteraceae bacterium
GCTCTTGGCTCGCCGTCCAACGCTTCCGGCCACGGGGACGCTTCGCACAGCAGTTGCACCTCATCACCACGATTGAGCCACTTTATGGCTTCCGCAACGGTCAGAGGCACTTTGGTGTCGCGGCAGCATTTGCCGCACTGGGTGCAACCAAAATGTATCAGGTTCTCCATGCGCTGATTATTCGGCATCGCCCGCGATCCAGCAACGCGAGAACGCCCGAGACGGCTCATTTGCCAGTTCTTCAAGGCTTAAGCTACGCTCCTCTCATGAACCATGGAAAACAACAATGCAACATCTCGCTCGGCTCGCCCCCGCAATTGCCTTGTGTCTGCTTTCGCTGATGTCTAGGCCTGTGAATGCGGCGCCGACCGCTTACTTCGAGACCTCCGGCCGCGACGATGTGCTCTCCGGCGGCGTCAAGATGATTACGATCCAGACACCCAAGGGCCCATTTCGCGTTTGGACCAAGCGGGTTGGCAATAATCCCAGCATCAAGGTTCTGCTGCTGCACGGCGGTCCTGGGGCCACCCATGAATACTTCGAGGCTTTCGACAGCTACTTCCCGAAGGCAGGGATCGAGTATTACTACTACGATCAATTGGGTTCAGCGTATAGCGACCAGCCTGATGAACCCAGCCTGTGGGAGTTGCCGCGTTTCGTCGATGAAGTGGAGCAGGTGCGTAAGGCTCTGAAGCTCGACAAGAATAATTTCTATCTCTACGGACAATCCTGGGGCGGCATTCTCGCGCTGGAGTACGCACTGAAGTATCAGCAGAATCTAAAAGCTCTCGTTATTTCCAACATGGTTCCAAGCATCCCCGCGTACAACCGCTATGCGGCCGGCGTGCTCATGCCCGCCATGGATCAGAAAGCGCTGGCAGAGATTAAGCAGCTCGAGGCGAAAGGCAGATATGACGACCCGCGCTATGAAGAACTGCTGATCCCAAATTTTTACGTGGACCATATCCTGCGCATGCCCGCGGATCAGTGGCCCGATCCCGTTATGCGCGCCTTCGCCAAGATCAACAAGAAGATCTACATCCCCATGCAGGGGCCGAGTGAAATGGGGGCGAGCGGCAAGCTCGTGAACTGGGATCGCACGGCCGACCTGCCCAAGATCACGGTGCCCACGTTATCGATCGGCGCCCGCTATGACACGATGGAACCGGCGCAAATGGAGAAAATCGCCAAGGACGTCAAGAAGGGTCGCTATCTCTACTGCCCTAAAGGCAGTCATCTCGCGCTTTACGACGATCAACAGGTGTACATGAGCGGGCTGACGCAATTCATTCTGGACGTCGATGCGGGCCGCTTCTAACGGAACGGCAGATACCCAGCCCGAACGCGGCCGTGATCGCCTGTGTTCGGGAATGAACGTCGAGCTTGCAGAGAATCGCGGACACATGGCGGTCGATGGTCTTCGTCGAGCGATGCAGCCGGCGCGCAATGTGTGCGTTGCTGCAACCTTCCACCAGCAAGGCAAGAACTTCGAGTTCCTTTTCTGACAGCCCCTTCGGGTTGCTGCGGGTCGCTTCGCGCGGGCCGCGCGGCACGCCGCGCACGCCGCGTTCTCGCAGCCGCTTGCGAACGATCGCCTCGAGTGGACGTGCGCCCAGTCGATCGAGAATGGCCAACGATTGCAGAAGGGCTTCATCGGAACCTTCCGCGAGACTTAACGCCTGCTCGTACGGCATACCGATTTTTTCCCACGCGTCCGCGGCCGCCTGCCACTCGCCCGAGAGCATGAGACGGTAATTCTCGGGGATGTGACTGCTATTCGAATCGACCGCCTGCACCTTGGACTGCCAGAAAAGCAGCTCGCCCTTGACCCACGGTATTTTGCGATCCGCGAGCTCTTTTAAGCCCACGGCGGTCTCCCTGGCGATCGTCTCAAGATCGCCGCGATACCAAGCCTGCTCCGCACGTGCCGCCGTGATTCGCCCCACCCGCTCCGGCTCATCCATGGACATGGCCAAATCGTAGACCTCATTAAGAAGATCATCAGCGCCAGGATCGCCCCGCCTAATTCGCAGCAGCGCGAGAGTCGCCCGGCTCGGCACCCGTTGCACGGGCACGCGTTCAACGGTTTGAGACAATTCAAACACGATTTGCGCCGCGCCTGCCCAATCGCCCCGATCCAGTGCCAAACGCGCGCCATAGGTGCGCAAATAGGCGATGATGGAGAACAGCCCGCGCTCCTCACAAAATGCGACACCGTCTCGAAACGCCTTCTCGGCGCGTGCCATGTCGTGATCCAAGGTCGCGCAGAACATCAAATTGCTGTAGCAGCGGGCTGCGCATTCGTCGAGTCGCTTGTCGAGTGCCATGGCAAGACTCGTCTCGAGCTGCAGATAGCCCGAGGGATCGCCCGCGATCACCGACGCGGTGCCCATGTTGCTCAATGCCAATGTTTCCGTAATCTCATCGCCGAACTTAAGCGCCAGCCTGAGTGCGCGAGTGCCGAAATCCACCGCGTCATGCGCTACGCCTCGATTGGCCGCCAGCCGACAGCGCGCGCTGTAAGCCATCGCCAAGTGAATGCCCGGCGCCAGCGGCTCCAGCAATGCAATCGCGTCGACGCTGGACTTGTTCGCGCCGACTTTATCGCCCGACATTCGATATTCGGGCGTTAGAAAATTCAAGACGCG
>DATNKC010000335.1:0-5777 GCA_035603615.1 Steroidobacteraceae bacterium
CAATCCGCTGCGCAGAACGACCTGTCGTCCCTGAGTGCGGCCCACCACCCAGGGGCTCAAGGGGGTGCGAAACACCGAGACGCCCTGCAGGGTGGAAAACTCTTCCAGCCGATCGATGAAGTGCTGCAGGCGCATGCCCGGATCCTCGCAGATCCGCCAGCGCGGGACAACGACTCGACTGGGTCGCGCAGGTCTACCGCAACGCGTTAATTTCGGTGAGTAACTATGTTATGTAAAATTATATTTTTAATTAATATAGTTGATAATCAATAAGATACATGAATATAGCCCTGAGGATATCTGGGTTCCAAATTCATTTTGCACTGCATACTTTTTTTGTGTATGATGTGCCCATCAAGTTAATTGTTCAGGACAAAGGAGCCCACCATGACCCAGCCCACATTTGATTTCAGCACCCTGTTCGAGACCTACAAGACCGCCATGGCGCCCGTGTTTCGCGCGCAGCAGGAAGGCTTGAAGACCTTGGAGCGTTTGGCGCACTACCAATTCGCCGTTGCCGGCGATTACCTGGAATGGAGCCTGGCGCAGGCCAAGGCCAGCGTTGGTCCGAAGTCGGCCGCCGAACTGATCGGTCAACAGACCACGCTGAATGTGTCGTTGAGCGACAAGCTGCGCGCACGCGCGGAAGAGTTCAGCAAGATCGCGACCGAGACCCAAGGGGCCGTGACGCAGTGGCTCGATGAGACCAGCGCCAAGGTTGCCGAGAAGGCGAAGAAAGCCGCCTAAGAGCCGCCCAGCTTTTAAGCCTTTTAAGTGATTCAGGCCTCGCCGGTCCAAAAGATCCGCGAGGCCTTTCTTTTTTGGGTAGATATGATGGTTCCGACGAAACCTTTAAAAGGCGGTGGTGCTTTTTAAGGTTTTTGGATAAAATTAATAAGACGATTGAGTCTTTAAAGCTTCCGCACTCGACCGAGAATGCAGATGCGTCGAGAACAAATCGCGAAAGATCGCCAGCCTTATGTGGTGCCTGCACACGGCTATCCGAATGTCTGCGCGCTCGTGGCGCCGCCCACTCCCCGCATGCTCCCCTTAGACCGTCGGCACGACGCTGGTTTTCCCAACGCACACGCTGCCTTGGGTCGTCTGCAAGGCACCCTCAAACACCTTCCGAATACGGACATGGTGACCCGCACCCTCGCACGCCGCGAAGCAGTCATGAGCTCGCAGATCGAGGGCACCCAATCGGACTTGCATCAGTTGCTGACCTACGAGGCCACGCACGTTGTTACTGGGAGCGTGCCTGTGGATGTGAGGATCACCGAACGTTACGTCGCAGCGCTCCAGCACGGCCTCGAGCGCGTCCGCGTTGGTGGCCGCGCGGTGCTCGATCTCGCGCTCATCCACGAAGTCCATGCACTGCTCATGCAGGATGAGGCATCCCACCTTGCCGTGGGAGCCTATCGCGAGACCCAGGTCTGGATCGGGCCGACGCTGCGAATCGAGGATGCGACTTTCGTGCCGGCACCTCCCGCCCGGGTGAAAGGCTGCATGGATGAGATGGCGGCAAGCATCCTGCAGTACGCGCCGCGCGAAGATGATCAGACCGTGCTCCCGATACTGGCGCAGCTTGCGATCGCGCACGCTCAATTCGAGACCATCCACCCTTATCACGACGGCAATGGCCGAACGGGACGCCTGCTCCTGCCGCTCATGCTGGGTGCGGAGGGTTATCCGCCGCTCTACCTCTCCGGAGCGCTGCTGCGCGCGAAGTCTCAGTACTACGCAGCGCTCGCAAACGTCCAGTTGCAAGGGGAATGGGGCCCGTGGCTCGAGCTGCTGGGTAACGCCGTGATCGAGTCCTGCGATGAGTCGATCTTGATTGCGGAAGACCTTCTCGTTCTCGCCGAGCGCTGGGAACAGGAACTTCACAGCTACCGGGCACATTCGGCCACGCGCCGCCTACCTCGCTTTCTGATCGGGCACCCGGTGCTCTCCGTGCAGCAGGCAGCCGCGGGCTTGAACATCTCCGTGCCCGCGGCGAACGCCGCCCTGAACAATCTACTCGCCGCCGGGATCGTGAGCCTGGTGAACGAACGCCAGTGGGGCCGGGTGTTCCAGGCCACCCCGGTGTTGCGCCGTCTCGATCAGTTGCCCGCTCCTCGTCAAGGCCCGTGATGGCACGAGCCTCGAGTCCCGTTTAATTTTTTACAGGCACTTTCGCCCGTGCCATCATGAATGCCGGGGGGAATGAAACTATGGCTCAATCTGCGCGCGGTTCGACTGCCGAGCAACATTCGAGTGCTGAAGAACAATTGAGCCGCGAAATGCGGGCGCAATTGGCGGCGATCACCGGCGGTCTGGCGCCGGATGACTATGCGCAGGCGTGGTGGGATTGGTATCTAAACGTTGCCCAAGCGCCGCAAAAGCAAACTGACATCGCGCAAACGGCTTTCAAAGCCATGATGGACAATTTTTCCTTCGCCATGCAGGCCTCGACCGGCAAAGCATTGGCGCCGGTGACCGACGACGCTCGATTTTCCTCGGACGCATGGAAGCAGTGGCCCTTCAACATGATGGCGCGAGGCTATCTGAACTGGGCCAAGGTCATGCAGCAGGCGACGACCAACGTTCCGGGCCTGTCACCGCACAGCGCCGATCTGGTCGGATTTACCACGCGGCAAGTGCTGGATGCGACCTCTCCCGCCAATCACTTGATGTCAAACCCGGAACTGTTGGAATTGACCCGCGAGCAATCCGGCCAAAACCTGGTGAACGGCTTTCAGAATTGGCTCGAGGACGTGACCCGGACCTTGAAGCACGACCAGCCGGTCGGCACGGAAAATTTCAAGGTCGGCGTCAACGTGGCCGTCACGCCGGGCAAGGTTATTTTCCGCAACGAGCTCATCGAACTCATTCAGTACACGCCTGCCACGGCGACCGTGCATCCCGAGCCGGTGCTCATCGTCCCGGCGTGGATCATGAAGTACTACATTCTGGATTTGTCCCCGCAGAATTCTTTCGTGCGCTATCTGGTGGAGAAAGGCCACACGGTATTTGTGATCTCTTGGAAAAATCCCAACGAGACCGACCGCAACTTAGGAATGGATGACTACCACGACAAGGGCATCCGCGCCGCGGTGGATGCGGTCGCGGCCATTGTTCCCGATGCAAAAATCCATTCGGTCGGCTATTGCATCGGCGGTACGCTGCTGTCGATCGCCGCGGCCACGATGGCGCGAGATGGCGATCATCGATTGGCGTCCATGACGTTGTTGGCGGCGCAGATGGATTTCAGCGAGCCCGGCGAATTGTCGTTCTTCATCAGCCCCAGCCAATTGGCGATGCTCGAAGCCGTGATGCATAAGGCCGGCGTGTTGAGCAGCGACAAGATGGGCGCCGCGTTCGGCCTACTGCGTTCCAACGATCTGCTCTGGACGCCGGCGATCAATACCTACGTCAAGGGCAAACGCGAGAAGCTCAATGACCTGATGGCCTGGAACAGCGATGGCACGCGCATGCCCTGGCGCATGCACAGCGAATACCTGCAGCAGCTGTATCTGCAGAACGATCTGGCGAACGGGCGTTTTAAAATCAATGGCCGGCCGGTGGACCTGCAGTCCATTACGCTTCCCATGGTGGTGTTCGGCACCGAGACCGATCATGTCGCGCCTTGGAAATCGACCTATAAGGCGCGGGGCCTAACCCGATCCAGCGATTACACCTATGTATTGACGAGCGGCGGCCACAATGCCGGCATCGTCTGTGGCCCCGTACATCCGCGGCGGCGCTTTCGCGAGCTGACTTGGCAGGATGCGACCACCACGGTCGCGGCGGCGGAGTGGCTCGAGAAGGCCACCTTGCATCAAGGCTCATGGTGGCCGTGGTGGCAGGAGTGGCTCGCGGCACATTCCGGTGCGCAAAATGTGCCGCCGCCGGGCCTGGGCAATCCAGCGAAAGGTTACAACGTTCTCGGCGATGCGCCGGGAGAATACGTCCTGCAACGATAGCCAATTTCGAGGGGCATCATGGCGACCAAGCAAACGAGAATTGCGTACGTAACCGGCGGAATGGGCGGCATCGGTTCGGCGATTTGCGACCGATTGTGCAGCGAAGGCTATACCGTTATCGCGGGCTGCGGCCCCAATTCCGCGCGCAAGGAACGCTGGATCGGCGAGATGCGCGCGAAGGGCTTCAACGTGCATTGTTCCGAGGGCAATGTCGCCGATTGGGACTCCACTGCGGCAGCATTCCAGAAAGCCCGTGCGGATGTGGGCGAAATCGATATCTTGGTGAACAACGCCGGCATCACGCGCGACGGCACTTTTCGCAAGCTCACCAAGGAGTCCTGGGACGCGGTGATCAACACCAACTTGAATTCATTGTTCAATGTCACCAAGCAAGTGATCGACGGCATGGTGGACCGCGGCTGGGGCCGGATCATCAACATCTCGTCCGTCAACGGTCAAAAGGGTCAATTCGGGCAGACGAATTACTCGACTGCGAAGGCGGGCATCCACGGATTTTCCATGGCGCTCGCACAAGAGGTGGCGGCGCGGGGCGTCACGGTCAATTCCGTCTCGCCCGGCTATATCGGCACGGACATGGTGCGAGCGGTGAAGCCTGAGGTCATGGAAAAAATTGTTAATTCGATTCCGGTGAGAAGGCTCGGCGACCCGGGTGAAATTGCCTCGATCGTTGCATGGCTTGCCTCGGATGAATCCGCGTTCGCGACCGGCGCCGATTTTTCCGTGAACGGCGGCTTGCACATGGGCTAGCAGGGGCTAGCCGCGCGCGCGAGGATTCGCGTTACAACGCAGAGACGCCCGCGAGCGTCGTCAAACTCTGTGCACGCGTCAACGCGATGAACTCTCTTATATAGGCGGCTTCGGCGCCGGCATGGCTGGTCGCCGCGTAAAGTTCGCAGCGCAATCCCGATTCGCCGATGGGGCGGGAGACGACATAGCCGCGCTCGATATAATTGCCGACAGTCCAGGAGGGCAGCGCCGCGATGCCCCGCCCGCTCGCAACCAGCTGCAAAATGGCCACGGTCAATTCCGCCGTGCGCCGTTTCGGGTTGATATTCGCCGGGGTGAGGCAGTGCTTCATCACATCCAGCATTTCGTCGGGCACGGGATAGGTAATCAGTGTTTCGGCGGCGAAATCCTCGGCATGCAGCCAGGGCTTGGCGGCCAACCGATGCCGCGGGCTCATCAGGGCGACGCTTTCATAACGAAATAACGGACTGAAGACCACGGTGGGGTGGGCTTCCTGCGGATCGTGGATGATGGCCAGCTCCGCCTCGCCCTGATCGAGCAGCGGCAGCGGATCCATGAGAAATCCGGAAATGATGTCGAGCTCCACCTCGGGCCACAATGTGCGGTAGGCGTCCATCGCCGGCATCAGCCAATCGAAACAGTTGTGGCATTGCACGGCAACGCGCAAGGGGCCGGCATGACCCTGGGCGAGGCGCGCCACATCCCGGCCCGCTTCCGCCATTTGCGGCAGTACCGCGCGCGCGAGCACCAGAAGCCGTTGTCCGATGGCCGTGAACCGCAACGGTCGAACGTTTTTTTCAACCAGCGCGGCCCCATAGTGGCTTTCCAGGGTTTTTAGCTGGTGCGACAGGGCCGACTGAGTCAAGAACAGCCGCGCGGCGGCTTTTGACAGGCTGCCGCACTCCGCCAGGGCCAATAAGGTCTCCAAATGCCGGATTTCGAGGGCGCTGGACGACATGAGCCTAATTCATTCCGAGTATTAAAATAATGAACTTGAGTCAAATCGTAGGCTCTTGCATGCTTAATGTCGAGTTAGTCCAA
>DATNKC010000336.1:0-14416 GCA_035603615.1 Steroidobacteraceae bacterium
TCGGTGATCAGAGCGATCCCGGTGCCATTCGCAAAGGATCCTGAGCGGATGGTGGGTGCCGAGGCGTAGACGCTTCCGAGCGACATGCCGACTGGAGCAACAGCTACGCCCGTAGTCGAACCGGTCGGTACCACCATATCCGTCGAATTGATGAAACCGTCGCCGTTGGCGTCGAATTGCGGTGTCGTGAAGTTGCCCCCGGTCGCAAAATTCAGGACCATCAGATAGGAGCTGCCGCCGGTCGTGCACGATCCCGTCGAGGGCGGGACTGGCGTGTAAGTGGTGAGCACCAGCTCGCCTCCGGTTTCCAATCGAGGATCGTTGATCACGCGCTCGCCGCTGTCGGTGTCTACCCCAGTGGTGCCATGGCTGAGTATTTGTAGATCCATATACCAACCCTTGTTCGCCGGAATACTCACCGAGGCTCCGCTCACGGTGCGAACCTGTACTGATCCGAGCGTTTGAGTACTGAGTGTTTGCGCAATTAGGTCTGGCACCCGCGTGGGCGGCGTGGTGTAGCCGGCAGGCGGGTCATAGATTCCGTAAATCGACTGTACGCTTTGATTTGAGATGTCGGGTACGCCGAGAAACTGACCCGTACCGAACAGCACCATGGTGCCTAGCGTTTGCGGGAAACTCGGATTGAGCGTGGCAACCGGCTTGGTGGTTATGGGCTGCTTATTCCCCGAGCCGTCGCGCGCTTGAAATAGCAGCGACACGGCCCACAGGCTTGGATTGGAGTTGGAAACGTCAACGCGCCACATATTGCCCTGCAGGTCACCGGCGTAGACGAGATTCGCGCCTCCCGCGACCTGACCGCTGCTGTTGACGGCGATGGGGCTGGACAAACCATTTGCGGTCGTCAGGTCGCAGGCACTCGCGACGGCCGCACACAAGTCAATCTTGATCATGTTCGGATAGGTGGGAGGGGCGCCGGGGCCCGTCTGGGGATCGAGCGCGTAAAGGATTGGTTTTTGATTGGTGCTGTTATAGCCGTTGGCGATAAAAACCTTCCAACCGGCGGCAGTCGCCGCAATGACGGGACTCGCGAACCCGAGACCCATATCGGTATCTGTAAAGTCCCAAAGAACCGCATTTGCCAGGGAGGTCTCTGATGTCAGCGCTGTCGGGTTGGTGACGTCCAGTGCATAGACACTCTTGCCGCCTTGCGCCTCCGTTCCCACCAATATGCTGTGCCACGTGTTGTCCGAGCTGTATTGAACGTCGCCGCCCTGCGGGGAACCGTTGACGAAAAATCGGTGCTGCGCGTTGTAGAACGGGGATACGAGGTTTACCAAATTGCTGTAGCTTCCGCGCGGCATATACGCGAATTTCTCGTTTCCGGTGTTGACGTCGAATGCGTGCAGCATGCCATCGTTCGCGCCGATATAAAGAAGCGGCGGCCGGCTCGCGGTGCTTGCAGCGAAGGCAATATAAGACGCTGACTGAATACCCTCGCTCGACGCACCGATATAGGCCGGATTACTGTCGATGATGTCGCCCAAAATGTGCGAGCGATTTCGGAACGGCCCAACCGGTGTGGTGGCGTCCGCCCCAATTGCCTTGGCGCTGGAGCCGCGCAGATATTGCAGGACGTCCTGCCCATTCGTGTCCGGAGTGAATGTTTGAAGTTGCATGCCCAGAGTGGTGTTCACGGCGATTCCATTGGCTGGAGATGGAGTACCCGGTGTCCATTCGAAGGGAATTGCCTTGTTCTGAACCGGGTCCCATGTCGCAATGATGCGGCCCGACGGCCCTTCTGTCGGCGACGCGATTTCTGCATCCAGTTGGGTCTGCGACGACCAACATGTCACTGGCGTTAGTGTACATGTGGTATCCACGACTCCGGAGCTCGCAATGATGCCAAATTGAAACAGATTTCCCGTCCAGTCTTGGTACGGTGAATCGGAAGTGACGAACTGCGACTGGTAGACTTTTGAGTTGACGTTGAGACCGGTGGAATTGACGGCCGCCGAAGCCGTCGATTGAGTCTGCGTGAGGATCGCGGTAATGATGATTTGCAAATCGTTGGTGACATCCGCCGGCGAGGTTGCCGAGAAATAGCCGCGAGGGGCGGCCGCGCCGGTTCCTCCCGCGATAGCCATGGCCTGCAGAGTATTTGCTGCCGCCGGATTCACGCTGGGATCGACGCCGGCACCGACACCAACAATGTAAGTCTTGATCGGATGTGGGCCGCTGTTGAGGGCGGTCAGCTGATTGATCACATCGATGAGCGCCTTATCGTCGTGCGGTCCGGGCGAGGACGGCATGGCGAATGAACCATCCGGGTTAAAATTGGCGATGACGTTCCAGCCGCTGGAACTGGCGGCCGTGCTTCCCAGAGGCGGCCAGCTGTGGCCGGCGAGATCCATGGTCGGCAAACCATCGGTCACCAGCACCACATATCGCTCGGTTGTGCATCCATTGGACGTCGCTGGATTGGTGGCAAAAACAGCCGCGGCCTGCTGCATCATTCCCGCCATGGGCGATTGGGTCGCTGAGGCCTTTATTTCCGGGGTGCCCGTGGAATTGGTTTCGGCTGCAAGATACGGCAAGAATTTATTTATCTGAGCCGTTACGGAGGCGGCCGTGGGAGTTGCACCCGCGGAGGCCATTAGCACAGGGAGCCAGGTGGGGAGGCTGCTGGGATTGACAGTACCCGTGAAATTTCCGAATTCAGTGGTCGTATAGAAACCAAAGCCACGTTCCTCGTACATGACTTGCGTCGAAAAGGGCACAAAGCCGGCGTTGGTCGGCCCAGTCTGGTTGGCGCAGGAGTTGCGCTCGGCGCCATAGGTCTCGAGAACACCTGCGATGTCGGTGTTATAGGTACTCAGTGAATAGCTCCCAGTCGCGGGGGGGAACGGACTGATCGGAGATGGACCGCTGTACACCACGCAGAGTGGATCAAATTGGCCGTTCCCCGCGTACAACACGTCATTGATGCTGGGGTCATCGCTGCTGGCGCCCAAAATCATCCATTGCTTCGTCAGGATGCTCTGGCTGGAATAAAATGCGTTGAGATTGGCGCAATCATTTGAGACGGTAAAGCCGGCAGCGATATTCACGTTGTAGCAAGGATTCGGAACGTACTCTGTTCCGACTGGCCAGGGAGTCGGGGGAAGGGTGTTTGTAAAGGTGAAGCCGCCCGGCTGGCTCATCTGATAGACCCAAGTGGTGTATTCGCCGTTGCCACTGGTGTTGTATTGCATGAGCCCGAAATCGGCATCCGCCATATAGGCATTCAACACCGCGGTCAGGCCTGCCTTCGCGACATTCAGCCGGCTAGGTGAGTTATCAAGAAGTTGGCCGCCGTTGTTCACCGTATAGGGCGCCACACCTCCCGAGCCGGGATTCGCCGGCGGCGTGAAGCCGCTGGGAATCGTGAAGTTTACCGGCGAAGACGATGGAAACAGCAATGGATGCGCGATTGAACCCGAGCCGGTCATAATCGCGCCGCTCAAGTTGCCATCCATCGACTGTGAATTCGCCAACGCGAGAAGAATCTGCGGGTGCGCTGGAATCGTTACCGTCAATGGTATCTGCGAAATCGAAACCGGCGTCGGCACCGTGGCGGCCCCCACTGCGGCAGAGGACCAGCATGTGAGGATCGCGAAACCGGATGACACCAACGCGGCCGCGAAGCGGCTTTGTGCGGATTTTGAAACTAGCCTTTGCATAAAAAATTCCTTACGCCTTTTTTGGCTATCGAACGATCGTTTGCAACGTGGTGGTGGTCGTGGTGTCGGCGCCCACACCCTGGGCACTCACTCGATAGACTGTTACCGGCGGAGACGCGGGATTGAGCGACGTCACCGAGATGTCGTCGCCCGCCACGGCAACCGACGGAAGATTCTCGATCACGAATTTGGGAGCCGGCACGCCCGTGGGGATCGCCGTTGGCGGCCCTGCATAGGGCAACGCAAACGTCGGTGAATTCCAAGGAGACGTCGGGGTAACCGGGCTGCCGTTTGACAGCAGCGGCGCGTACAAGCCGTCGGTGTTGCCGACAAAATTGATGTAAATGCCGGTGAGCAAACCGTTCTCGGCGCTGCGTAGCGCGGCTTCAGCCGATTGCGCGCCCAGCTGGCGATTATCTTCGTTGCGCGCCATTCTCTCTTCGACTGTCTGCATGCGCGCCGCGGTTACCCCGAGCAAACTCAAGATCAGCAGCAAAATCAGCGCGACGAACATGACGACGCCGCTTTGCTTAGAACGATTACTTCCCGAGAAAGAATTGCGCATGACGGTACCTTTAGGGCAGTGCGTTTCGCACGGCGATAGTTTCTTCAAACACCTGGCGCGAACGTCTGTCGATCGGCGCGGTGACCGTGGTGCCAAGCAAGTTGTAGGTAAGGGCAACCGCCGGCGGATTGGCCGATCCCGGAGCGCTCGCCGCGAGCAACGCGACCTTGATGCTCATGACGGCATTGAAATCGGTGACTTGATCGGCGGTGACGTAATTTGCGACGTTTTGGGTTTTATTCGTGTCCACGCCGTACAGAATCTGCATTGCCTCGATGTCGGGTACCAATTCAGTGGCGGTCAGTGGGAGTGCGGAGAGGGCATTGAGATCCGCAACCCAAAGCGCGCCATCGGTGTCGGCTCCCGGAGCGATGAAATAAACCACGGTATCGACCGGCGTCACTTGCGAGCCCGGCGAAAATGACAGGGGGAATGATGCGGTCGAGTTACCGCCCGGACCGCCAGAGGCATTGTGGGTCACGACGACATTTGGCGTAGGCGCCCCCAAGCCGTTGATTTGGAATACCACGCCCTTTGAGCAATCGGAAATCACGGCAAGTTGCGGGCCGTTGGCAACGGAGAGGGGACCTTGTTCGTTGACGGTGAACGACGTCGCGCCATCTACAATGGCGGAGACGTAAACCGATTGGGCATTTCTAAGGGTAGAACGGACGACCAATACGTCGTTGTGCTGAACCGGAGCGCCGGAGGCCAGGGTCGAAATCGCAGTGTCCAGGCCCGCAATCGCCGCCGAAGCATTCGCCACCCAATCCCCGGTGGTGCTGTCAGACGCAACCGGCGCCGCTGCAATGGTATACGCGGTGTTGGGTCCCGTACCGACGGCTTCAAAACCGCCGAGCGCCTGGTTGAAGCTGAACGGCAGTGCAGTCCCGGCCGGGGTCAGAGTTGACTGAATATTCGGCGCGGTGGAACAGGACATGTATCCGGCGCTTCGAACCGAGTTTGAAATGAAACTGAGCGCGAATCGTCCGCCATCCGTCAGTGCAGCGGTGCCGGAAGTGGCCTCGAATGCCGAGCGGGATCCGATAAAAACGGATATCACCCCGGCCGTGACGATCATCGCCAGGGTGATGGCCACCATCAGTTCGACCAGCGAGAATCCCCGTGCGCGCATCATAGGACCGTCTCCAGCGTGATGCTTTGCGTATCGGCGGCCGCCGGTGCACCGACATTCAGGGTCGCTTGGGCGACCGAGTCATTCCACTGTACGACGATGGTGACGGTGGTTTGGTTGTTGCCATCCGTGACCGTGGCCACCGACCCTCGGCCATTCGGCAGCGCGCCCGCAGGCACGAGTCCGCTGTTCGCATCCAAGCGCATGCCCCACTGAAAGAGATCGTAGTGCGCAACCTGGGTGGCGGTAGTGCACGCCGTGCCGACGCACGCGGTACCCGCATAAGGAAAAACCACCGGCGCGGCGGCGGCGGTGTTATAGCTCGAATTGGGAGGCAGCGCCTCTTGCCGATTCGCACGCATATCATCAAGCATCTCGTAAGCCAACTCCGTTGCTTGACTGCGCAAATAGGCGCTGTCATTCGAGTGCGAGGATAAAAGCATCAGCTTGGCAATCCCGAGCAGTCCGATCGCCAGGATTACCAGCGAGACCAATACCTCGATCAGCGTGAAACCTTCGGTACGCGAGCTACGCGAGACGCCGTTAAGATGATTGAGTGTGGGCATTTTCATAGGTATCAGGGGCACGTCAATGCCGCGCCGCTTACGGAAAATCCAGGTTTTTGTGACGCCGCTACGCGTCCGGTGGAGTTAACTTCAACTTGGCGGGCGAACGCCGCGCCGCGCGTGTCGCATATTCGAATGACCAATCCCGGCGCCGGTGCGTTGGTGAGTCCACTCGATTGGAATGTAATTCCTGTGGCGGGGCCAACAGCCGCGTTTACAGTATTGGCCGGGTTCAGTGCCGGCACGGCTTGCAGCACCTGGTTATTGGCATTGTTGCTCGGGTCGATGTAGGTCACGATCCAACCCTCTATCCACGATACCGGGGCGGGGTCGCACTGGAGTCCGTCCAGGGAAGGACAAACCGTGATGCCGTTCGGGGAGGCGCGCTTGACCGCTTCGCTGCGCGCATAATTAAAACTTGAAACCAAGGAATTGGCCTGACCGGTGTCGCGGTCGTTTTTCAAAAAGCCGTCGAACGCCGGCACCGCAATGCCTAACAGAATCCCGGCCACCGTAATAGTGACCAACAGTTCAATCAGCGTGAAGCCGCGCGATAAAAGTTTCATGTGCCGCCATACTAGAGGGACAAGCTTGCTCGAACCTGTCGGGCGGATCCCTAACGCGTGGACTGCTTACTGGTTCACGGGCCTCGGGGGAAATTGGATCAGCACGCGGGTGCCGGCGCCGTTTGCGCCCGTCTCGATTGTCATCGAGGCGTCATATAGCCGTGCAATTTCATCCACGATGGCGAGTCCCAATCCGCTACCGTGGCCGCGAGAATTAGGCATTCGGTAAAATCGCTGGCGCACCCGTTGGCGCTCCTCTGCCGGAATGCCGGAACCGGTGTCCTCCACCGCGAAGTACGGTCTGCCGTTCTTCTCGCCGGCGCTGGCCGTAACGCGGCCGCCGGCAGGCGTGTACTTGAGCGCATTGTCCACCAAGTTGCTCAACATATCGTCGAGCAACGACGGATCGGCTCGGATCGAAACGGGTATCGCGTCGACGCCGAAGTCGATATTGGATTGCAGGGCGCGATCGAAGAACTTGGCGGCGACTTCATTGACAATGGCCTGCAAATCGACGGTTTGATTCTTGGCGCTGATGTTTGCTGACGGATCGGCGCGCGCCAATGTCAGAAGCTGATTGGCCGAATGGGCGAGCTGCTTCACACCCTCCTGCAGGTTGAGAAGCCGCGCCTTGAGCGGCTCCGCCGCAGGTTCCGCCACCAGCAAACCAAGTTGCGCCTGCATGCCGGTGATTGGTGTGCGAAGCTGATGAGCGGTGTCGGCGATAAACTGTTGTTGCGACTGAACAGAGGTGCGCAACATTCCGAACAAGCGGTTGAGTGTGACCACCACCGGCGCGATCTCTCGCGGCACCGTGGTCTCGACAATGGGGCGCAGATCGAGCGGCGAGCGGCTCGCGATTTCATCGCGCAACTTTCTGATCGGACGCAATCCCAGCTGAATGCCAACCCAAACCAACACCAGCGTGATATCGAGCTGGACGAAATCCCATAATAGAGTGCTCATCAAACCGAGCCGTGCTTCCGGCTCACTGGTCTTTCTAATATCCGCGACGGTCAGGGTGAGCGGACCGGCAGCGGTGTTGAAGCGCGTCGTCAGAGTGCGCGCACCTCGACCGTCGAGCTGCGCCACCGCCAAGAGCTCGGTGCCCTCGCTGCCCATGGCGACCGGCGGCAGCTGGTCATCGCCCGCGAGCAGCTTCCCTTGAGAATCGCGCAATGCATACTTGACGGAATCGGCGGCAGGCAGGAATGGTTTGACGTAGGGATTGAGGTCGAGTGCGACCTGTCCTTGCTTCACGGACACATGTGCCATCAACGCACTCGCCGCGTCTTTCAAGCGCCGATCGCTGCTGATCACCACCGGCGCCACATTGTTGAAATAGTGAATCAACGCGCCGCACAGGGCCACCAGCATGAGCGGAATGGCCAGCCATAAGATCAACTGACGGCTGATGGACGAGGTCATGCGAGCTTTGCTTCTTCCAGCCGATACCCTAAGCCGCGCAAGCTGCGAATGATGGCCGCCGTGCCGAGCTTGGCGCGCAGCCGCGAGATGTGCACTTCGACCGCGTTGGGCGTGACGTCTTGGTCGGGGCCGGCCACGGCTTGCTGCACGCGTTCCTTGGAGACGACCTGGCCGAGGCGCCGCGCCAAACACTCGAGCACCAGCCACTCACGCGCCGTCAGTTCAATTTCCGCCTCATCGATGCAAAGCCGCTTGCCCGCCAGGTCAACGCTCATGCGGTTGAGTTTGACGACGCCACTGGCGGCACCGTGCGAACGGCGCATCAACGCCCGGCAGCGTGCCGCGAGTTCCGCGGCCTCGAATGGCTTGCTCAAGAAATCATCGGCGCCCAAGTCGAGCGCCTTGACTTTATCGGTCAGCGTGCAGCGGGCGGTCAGAATGAGCGTGGGGAGCGATTTTCCGGCGCTGCGCAGCCTGCGCACCAGCGTCAGGCCGTCGGCGCCCGGCAAGCCAACATCGATCACGGCCAGCGCGAACTCCTCGCTGGCGATCGCCGCTTGGGCGGCTTCGGCGCTGCGGACCCGATGCACAGCGTAGCTTGCGGCCGTCAGACCGCGCAGAATGGCATCGGCAACCAGGTCATCGTCTTCTACTAATAAGAGCCGCACGCGTCACTTTACTACGGGCAGGGCCGCGACTTAAACGCTAGGGGTCGCCGACCGCGTGACTGTTGGGGCCGTTCGGTTCATCCCGATCGGCGCCGAAGGCGCTGCGCTTGGGCGGGACCAAGGCACGCATTCTGGATTCATAAGCCTTGGCAAATGTCTCGGTAAAGACGTGCGGGAATCCATCGGCCGGACGCTGCGCAAGACCTGCGAACAGCTCGGCGTACAGATCCCAGTACTTGGCCTTGCTCTGGCCGCCAAATACGCCGCGCTTGCCGGCGCGATCGAAGCGCTGCTCAAGTTCCTTCGGATCGACCCGTCCCAGAAATTCCTCGAAGGCGGCGCGCGTCGCGGACAGCGCGGCGGTGTTTTGCGCCTTGAGTTCGCGAAAGTTGTCGCGAATCGCCTCGACCGATCCGGCACGCGTCGATGTGGTGGTGAGCAGGCGGACCAGCGCCTCGTCGACTCCTTTGGAAAGATTCAGAGGCGATTCGGGGGCGTCCGCCGACGGGGCGGGGATTCTGAATTTATTACGATACTCATTGCGGCCTTGATTCAGATCCATCAAACCCACCACCGCTTCGCGCAGCAACTGGCCCGCGAGCTGCAGCGCGGCGCCACGAGCGTCCGGGCTAACCGCGCGAGGTTCGATGCCCGCGCCGCGGCAAAAGGCTGCCAGGCCAATGTCGAAGTCGCCCTCGTACAGAGCGAGGCTCTGCGAGTTGCCCATCGAGCGCGACAGATTCGGGTTCGGAGAGTTTTCGATGACGGAAGATACACGCGGCGAGTCGACTTTCGGGGTCTCGACTTTCAGCGGTCGGGTCATCATGTGCCAGGGAGTTACCCCGCCCTCCGCCGATTCCGGCGGGTGTCCGCCCGGGGGCAGAGATTGCCCATACAGATCGCGCGGCCTGGCCCCTGAGTCGGCGATCGACAGACCGCTCGGTTCCAGCAGTTGGCTCAAATCCAGGTCGGCACCCAAATCATTGGCCGTCGATTTTTTGACCGCCGATGAAGGTGATTGTCCGTCGTACGCAACAATGGCGCTTTCTTCCGGCGGAAAGTCATTGCTCTGGTCGATGCTCACCAACAGCTCGTATTCGCCCAGGCGCACGTAGTCGCCGTCCTTGAGAGGGTAGTCGTGATACTTACCGAGAGGAACCTGCGCGCCGTTGACGTAGGTTCCATTGGAACTGGTATCGACCAGAATGTAAGCACCGGCCCGAAAATCCACGCGCGCGTGTTTGCCTGAGAGATAGCGCTCAGGGTCGGGTAGAATCCACTCGTTGTCAGTGCCGCGCCCGATCGTGCCGCCATGTACGCCGAAGACTTTGGTGGCTAGCGGCCCTAAGCGGGTTGAGTGTTCGCTGACGACGCGTAAGCGCAGGGCCATAGGTCAATCCCTCCAGCGGGTCTCAAGGTTCGCGCTAAGTGCCGGTATAATATGGTGAATCCTAGCAATGCCTGGAGCCTTCTAAATGGCAGCGAGTCACATTTTCAAAGTTCTGTTCGTGAATCAAGGCAAGGTCTACGAGATCTACGCCCGTAAAGTGAGTCACGGCACCCTATTCGGCTTCATTGAGGTCGAGGAGCTGGTCTTTGGGGAACGCTCTACGGTGGTGGTGGACCCGGCCGAGGAGAAGATCAAGGCGGAATTCAACGACGTGAAGCGCACCTATCTTCCCATGCATTCCGTGCTGCGCATCGATGAGGTCAAGAAACAGGGGGTCAGCAAAATCGTCGCGCTTGAAGGCTCCAATGTCTCCCAATTCCCGGTACCGATCTATACGCCCGGCGGAGACTCCAGCGCTCGCAAATAAGCCGTTTCCTGTAGAATGGAGCATGTTTAGCCTTTTCGGCGCACCGGCGCTGTCGCAATTCCGCCTCGATCAACTGCTGCGCTCTCTGAAGGTAGAAGAGCCGCGTGTTCAAGCGCTTGCATCCCGCTGGATGCACTTCGTCGATACCTCGCGCCCCTTGCAGGAATCCGAGCTCGAGGTATTGGGAAAGCTCTTAACCTACGGCGCGCGCGTTCCCGACGCGCTGCGCGAGCTGCCGAGCGGCCATCCCCTATTGGTGACCCCGCGCATCGGTACGGAGTCGCCCTGGTCCAGCAAAGCCACCGACATCGTGCATGTCTGCGGCCTGGGCGCCGTGACGCGTGTCGAGCGCGGCACCGTGTATTTCATCGAATCCACTTCGCCGCTCGGCAGCGCGGATCTGCTCAAGCTGGCGGCGCATTTGCACGATCGCATGACCGAATCGATCTGGACCGATTCGCTCGAGCCCACTGGTTTGTTTCACGCAGCCGCGCCGCGCGGCCTGCGCCAGGTCGTTTTGGGCGAGCATGGCCGCGAGGCGCTGGCGCGCGCCAATCAACAATGGGGCTTGGCGCTCTCGAGCGGCGAGATCGATTATCTGGTGCAGGCGTTTGGCAAGTTGGGAAGGGATCCCACGGATGTTGAGTTGATGATGTTCGCGCAGGCCAATTCCGAACATTGCCGCCACAAGATATTCAATGCGCAGTTCGTCATCGATGGCAAGCCGATGCCGCTGTCGCTGATGGCCATGATCCGCGCGACGCATGCGCGCAATTCAGACGGCGTGCTATCCGCATACCGCGACAACGCAGCGGTGATCGTGGGCGCCAATGCCACGCGCTTTTCTCCGGATCCGCTTACGCAGCGGTACGGCGGCGCTAAAGAGCCGCTCGATATTTTAATGAAGGTGGAAACTCACAATCATCCGACGGCCATCTCACCGTTTCCCGGCGCGGCCACGGGAGCGGGAGGCGAGATTCGCGACGAGGGTGCGACCGGCATCGGTGCGAAACCTAAGGCCGGACTCACCGGCTTCTCGGTATCCAATCTCAAAATTCCCGGAATGACGCAGCCCTGGGAAGTCGATTTCGGCAAACCCGATCGTATCGCCTCGGCACTCGACATCATGATCGCCGCACCCATCGGCGCGGCCTCCTTTAATAACGAATTTGGCCGTCCGAACACTTGCGGCTATTTCCGCGTGTTCGAACAGCAGAGCGCGCAGGCCGGGGTTCCGAGCGCGATTCGCGGTTACCACAAGCCCATCATGGTTGCCGGCGGCTTGGGCAGCGTGCGACGCCAGAATGTCGAGAAGAAAGAGGTCGTGGTGGGGGCTCCGCTCATTGTTCTCGGCGGCCCTTCGATGCTGATTGGTTTGGGGGGTGGAGCCGCATCCTCGGTCGGCAGCGGCCAAAGTTCATCCGAATTGGATTTCGCGTCGGTGCAGCGCGGCAATGCTGAAATTCAACGGCGCGCTCAAGAGGTGATCGACCGCTGCGTCGCCTTGGGCGATGCCAATCCCATTTTGCTGATTCACGATGTGGGCGCCGGCGGCTTGTCGAACGCTTTACCTGAGGCCATCGAGCACAGCCATCGCGGCGGCCGGATCGACTTGCGTAAAATCCCCAGCGCTGAATCGGAGCTCTCGCCGATGGAGATCTGGTGCAACGAGGCGCAGGAGCGCTACGTGCTGGCGCTCGTGCCGGGAACGGTCGAACAATTCAAGGCGCTGTGCGAACGCGAGCGCTGCCCGTTCGCCGCCGTGGGCGAAATCACCGCGGATGGCCTGCTCAAGGTCACCGATCCTGTGCTGCATGCAGTTCCCGTCGACATGCCGATTGACGTGCTGCTCGGCAAGGCGCCGCGCATGACGCGCGATGTTCAATCGGTCGCCAAGCACGCCTCGCCGCTATCCACCGACGGCGTCGACTTGAGCGACTCGCTCGATCGCTTGTTGACTCTGCCGACCATTGCCGACAAATCCTTCTTGATCACGATTGGCGACCGCACGGTCAGCGGTTTGATCAGCCGCGATCAAATGGTGGGACCCTGGCAGGTGCCGGTTGCGGACGTGGCCGTATCGCTCAGCAGCTACGAGGAGTTCAGCGGCGAAGCCATGGCGATGGGGGAACGCGCGCCGGTCGCCGTGCTCGACGCGCCGGCCTCAGGACGGCTGGCGGTGGCGGAAGCGATCACCAACATGATGGCGGCCGACATCCGCCGCCTGGAAGACATCCGCTTGTCGGCGAACTGGATGGCCGCCTGCGGGGAACCGGGCGAGGATGCCGAGCTGTACGCGACCGTACGCGCCGTCAGTGAACTTTGCACGGCGCTGCGCATCACGATTCCGGTCGGCAAGGACTCACTGTCGATGAAGACGACCTGGCGCCAGGGGGACCGCGAACGTTCCGTGCTCGCCCCGGTGTCGCTGATCGTTTCCGCATTTGCGCCCGTGCAGGACGCGCGTGCAACCCTGACCCCGCAGCTCGACCTGTCGCAGCCCTCGCGATTGCTGCTCATGGACTTAGGGAAGGGCAAGAATCGCCTGGGCGGCTCCTGTTGGGCTCAGGTGCACTTGAAGAACGGCGGGACTCCGGCAGATCTTGATAGTCCGCAGCTCTTGAGCGCGATGTTTTCGGCGCTGCGCGAACTGAAAGATCAAGGCCTGCTGCTCGCCTATCATGACCGCTCGGACGGTGGCCTGCTCGTGACGCTCCTAGAGATGGCGTTCGCCGCACATTGCGGTCTCTCCGTCGATCTCGGCGCGGTGGACGACATCATTGCCGCCGCCTTTGCCGAGGAGTTAGGCGCCGTCATCCAAGTTGCGGCAGCGCGCGCCGCGGAGGCGCAACTCGTTCTCGCGCGGTATGGCTTGGCCGCTGTGACGCGCGACGTGGGTGAACCGACGCGGGGCGCGCAGGTGCGGGTGAGCGCCAATGGCAGCCCGGTCTATGAAGGCTCGCGCATCGCGTTGCATCGCCGCTGGAGCGAGGTTTCGTTTCGCATGCAGGCGCTGCGCGATAATCCGGACTGTGCGCGGGAGGAATATTCGCGTCTCGAGGATGCGGACGATCCCGGCCTGCACGCCGCTTTGAGCTACGATCCCAGTGACGATGTGGCTGCGCCGTTTATTCAGCGCGGCGCGCGGCCGGCGATCGCAATCCTGCGCGAACAGGGCGTCAACAGCCAGGTGGAAATGGGCGCTGTGTTCACCCGCGCGGGATTCGATGCCTACGATGTGCACATGACGGACATCCTGGCGGGACGTGTCCATCTGGCAAGATTTCACGGACTGGTCGCGTGCGGCGGTTTTTCATACGGCGATGTTTTGGGCGCAGGCGAGGGGTGGGCGAAGTCCATTTTATTCAACGCGCGCGCGCGCCAAGAGTTTGCGGCTTTCTTCGAGCGGGATGCGACTTTTACGCTCGGTATCTGCAACGGCTGTCAAATGTTATCCGCGCTCAAGGAATTGATTCCCGGCGCGAAGCTGTGGCCGCGCTTCGTGCGCAACCGATCGGAACAGTACGAGGCGCGCCTGTCATTGGTGCGCGTGCCGCGGTCCAACTCGGTCCTGTTTGCGGGCATGCACGGTTCGGTGTTGCCGATCGCCGTCGCGCACGGCGAGGGGCGGGCGGAATTTGATCCGGGCGTGAATACGGCGGCGCTGCTCGGGGAGCGTCTCGCGACGTTGCAATTCGTGGATCATCGCGATCGGCCGACGGAAGTTTATCCCTTCAACCCGAATGGATCCGAATCGGGACTGGCGGGGCTGTGCAGCGCCGATGGGCGCGTGACTTCGCTGATGCCGCATCCGGAGCGGGTGTTTCGCAGCGTGCAGAATTCCTGGGTCGCCAAGGAGTGGGCGGAAGACGGCGGGTGGATGCGGCTGTTTCGCAATGCTCGGGTGTTCGTCGAATAGTACACAGGCACGGTGAGTTTGAACGGCTCGCATGGACTGGGGGCGTGGGAAGTGTCGAGGCACGGGAGAGCA
>DATNKC010000337.1:0-21239 GCA_035603615.1 Steroidobacteraceae bacterium
GCTCTCGCCCAAGTGGTCGGCCACGTCCAATTATCGCTGGAGAAGGGCCAAGTCCTCGGCCTCAAGCCCGGCGCCGGCCGCGTGCTGGGCTTCACGAGTATTGCCGCGCTGCCGCGCCGGCTGGCGCTCGATTTCAGCGACCTGACCGACAAGGGCCTGGCATTTGACAGCGTTCATGGCGATTTCGATCTGAGCGACGGCAATGCCAAAACCGAAAACGTGCTGCTGAAGGGGCCGGCGGCTGAAATCGGACTAATTGGCCGGGTTGGCTTGAAAAACAAGGATTACGACCAAACTGCAGTAATAACCACCAGCGTCGGCAGTTCGCTATCAATACCGGTCGCGAGCACGCTGGTATGCGGGCCGGTCTGCGGCGCGGCCGCGCTGTTATTCACGCAGGTGTTCAAACAGCCGCTGAAAGGACTGGCGCGAGGGTATTATCGCATTACCGGCAGTTGGGATAATCCGACGGTCGAACGCATCAAGAGCGCAGAGGCAGCCGCTGCGACTGCCGAGGTACCGAAATAGATGGGCAAAGTCGCCGCAATACAAATGACGTCGAGCCACGTGGTGGCCGACAATCTGGCCGCGGCCGGCGAGTTGCTGCGCGAGGCCAAGGAAGCGGGCGCACTGATCGCCTGTTTGCCGGAGAACTTTTCCTTCGTCGGCCTCAAGGACGCGGACAAGCTGCAAGTCGCCGAAGCGGACGGCAATGGCGCCGTGCAAACATTCTTGAGAGATACCGCCAAGCAACTGAACATGTGGATTTTGGGCGGCACGATCGTGATCCGGACCAATGACGCCCAGCGAGTGGCAAACGCCTCGCTGTTGATTGACGCGGCCGGAAAGCGGGTGGCGCGCTACGACAAGATTCACTTGTTCGATGTCACCATCCCAGGCCGCGATGAACAGTATCGAGAATCCACCCATGTGCGTCCGGGCCGCGAGCCGGTCATTGCGGACACGCCGGTCGGCAAACTCGGCCTGTCCGTGTGCTATGACATGCGCTTTCCCGAGCTTTACCGCGAGCTGGTTTCGCAGGGCGCGGAATGGTTGGCGATGCCCGCGGCGTTCACGGTGCCGACCGGACGCGCGCACTGGGAGACCTTGCTGCGCGCGAGGGCGATCGAAAATTTGTGCTATGTCGTGGCGCCGGCTCAGGCGGGCCTGCATACCAGCGGCCGTGAGACATACGGCGATTCGCTGATCGTGGACTATTGGGGCCAAGTGTTGTCGCGTTTGGCAAAGGGTACCGGAGTGATCACAGCAGACATCGATCTAGCCAGCCAGGCGGAATCACGGGCGCGTTTTCCAGCTTTGGACAATCGCCAGCTGGGACTGGCGGGCGCCGCAGCGGTTCTGACATGAACGCTCGCAGCGCAGAACTGATTCAGCCGAGCTTTGCGGTGGCCGAGAAAATGATCTTGGCGCCATCCGGTCTCGATGAGCGGCGCCTGAGCCAAGTGCTCGATACCGTGATGAGCCGCGGCGTGGATTACGCGGACCTGTACTTCGCCTTGACGCGCGAGGAGTCCTGGTCGCTCGAAGATGGCATCGTCAAGGAAGGCGCGCACAGCATCGAACAAGGCGTCGGCGTGCGCGCCATCAGCGGCGAGAAAACCGGCTTTGCTTACACGGATGAGGTGTTGTTGCCGGCATTGCTCGAGGCTTCCGACGCCGCGCGCGCGATTGCACGCAGCGGCGGAAAAAATGGCGTGAAAGCCTGGCAGCGGCCCTTGACCCATCGTCTCTATCTGCCGCTCGATCCGCTCGATGCCATCAAAGACGAGGACAAAGTGGCCTGGTTGATGCGGATCGACGCCGATACCCGCCGCCTCGATCCCCGCGTCAAGCAGGTGATGGCCTCGCTGGCCGCGGTGCATGAGATCGTGCTGATCGCCTCGAGCGACGGCACGCTGACGGCGGATGTGCGTCCCTTGGTGCGCATGAACGTCTCGGTCATCGTGGAACAGGGCGGCCGGCGCGAGCAGGGCTACAGCGGCGGCGGCGGCCGCTTCGGTTTCGATGAGCTATTGCAAGGCGATGCCCCCTTCGAGCATGGCCGCGAAGCGGTGCGCCAGGCCCTGGTCAATCTCGACGCCGTGGCCGCGCCCGCGGGTTCCATGACGGTCGTGCTGGGCCCGGGCTGGCCGGGTATTTTGCTGCACGAGGCGATTGGCCATGGCTTGGAGGGTGATTTCAACCGCAAGGGCACCTCCGCATTCTCGAATCGCATCGGCCAGAAAGTCGCTGCCGACGATGTCACGGTGGTCGATGACGGCACCCTCGATCGGCGGCGCGGCTCATTGAACGTCGACGATGAAGGCACGCCCACGCAATGCACGACGCTGATCGAGAACGGCATCCTGCGCGGCTACATTCAAGACAAGATGAACGCCAAGCTCATGGGCATGGCGCCCACCGGCAACGGCCGGCGCGAGTCCTTCGCGCACATGACCTTACCGCGCATGACCAACACCTACATGCGCGGCGGTTCGCGTGCGCCCGAAGAGATCATTGCTTCGGTGGACAAGGGACTGTACGCGGTCAATTTCGGCGGCGGCCAGGTGGACATTACCTCGGGCAAGTTCGTGTTCTCCGCGAGCGAGGCGTACTTGATCGAGAATGGCAAGATTGGAGCGCCGGTCAAGGGCGCTACGCTGATCGGCAATGGACCGGATGTGCTGACGCGAGTCAGCATGGTCGGCAATGATCTGAAGCTCGACGGCGGCGTCGGGACCTGCGGCAAGGAGGGACAATCGATTCCGGTCGGGGTTGGCCAGCCGACACTGCGGATTGATGCGCTCACGGTGGGGGGCACGGGGTAGTGCTTCTGGCGCGGTGATATCGAGCGGCGTAGCGCCTGTCAGGGAGGGTGAGAGGAGTCAAGGCCCGAAGCCAAAGGACCTTGACTCCTCTCACCCTCCCTGACAAGTACTCGAGCCGATCGATATCACCGCGGCGGCACTACCCGTGAGTGTTGCTCGAAGCTTCCTATACCTCCAGGCCATCCGAGCCGCTCAAAGTCACCGTGCCTAAGTACGAATGACAGAACCGAGTCGATCGGCTCCATCACCGAAACGCTGACGAATCCACCGATTCATCGGTTCGGAATAGAAGCGCGCGACCAGTTCGCCTAATAGGCCGGAGATGAGAATCACACCGATGAACAAGGCGGGCACGGCTCCGAGTGGGAGGCCGGCTGACTTGAATAACCCGAACAGCGTGAATACCACGAACATGTGCGTCAGATAGACTTCGTAGCTGCGCCGACCCAGTGTTATGAGCGGCAGGATGACACGCGGACTTTTCCACCGGGTCTCTGCGGCCGCAGCAATGACCATACAACTGCCGATCGCCAATATCGTCATGTCAAGGCCGCAGCGCGTAAGACCCCACGCCCGCGCTTGGTTCGAAAGCACCAAGATGAATAGGACCAGCACCGTCCCCAAGCCCGCCAGCACCCAGATCACTCTGCGGGCGATCGTATTGCGGGAGCAGGCAATGGCGGTCAGGCAGCCGAGAGCGATGGCATCCATGCCGCCCAGGTAGGAATATTCCTGCCAAACCTCGTTTCCATGAGCGAGCGTGGTGCGACTCAACGGCCCGAGCACAACCAAGATCAGCAAAAAGGCCACGAACCACTTGCCGCGTCCCAACAGCCTTGAGACGGGTGGAAAGAATAGATAGAACATTTCCTCCACCGAAAGCGACCAAAGGATATCCCAATTCCCCGGAAGGTATCCGCGGTGCGCCTCCAGGACATTGACGTGAAAGGTCAGTGCGGCGATGAGTGCCCGGCCCAGTCCTCCGGTTTTCTCTGAAACGACGAAGTCCTTGAGGCCGGCGGCGTGCAACGTGCAGAGAACGGCCAGCAACAGTACAAGCAGCGGCGCAATTCGGGCGAAGCGCAGCGCATAGAAGTCTCGCACACTGACTTTCGAGAGCGATCCCCATCGTCGAATTGACGTTGAGGTGATGAGAAAGCCTGAGACGGCAAAGAACATCTGCACGCCGCGTTGTCCATTCCACACCAATGAAGACACCAGTTGGTGGGGAAGGCCTTGGGTGTAGGGGATCTTGGCGAGAAACAGGCGCATGTTGACGTGATTCATCAGCACAAAGAGGATCGCGAGACCGCGGAGGATGTCTACGCCGTCGAGTCGCGCCCAGCTGTGCGAAACGCCCGTCGAAACGCCGTTCGAAATGCCGGGAGCAGTAAGCTGGTGCGCAGCGTCGGTCTCATGCAAGGACATACTGGTTTTCCTGAGGGCGCACTTGGCGCGAAATATGACATGATTACGGCCCTCGCGGCGGGCTCGTCGCGGCAGTTCACTTAAATTTTTCTCTGGGAGCGGACGCGATGAAATTTTACCGACCGGCTGCACTGATCTTCGGTTTGTGCGCGGGACTGTTGTCGAGTGTTCAGGCAGCCACGGAAGCTGCGCCGCAGCTGGGACTGCCGAACGATGTCATGACCTCGATGCAGAGCATCGATCCGCACCGCATTGCAGAGCACGTCCGATTCCTCGCCAACGATCTGCTCGAGGGACGCGGCACGGGTACGCGCGGTGGTGACATTGCGGCGAACTACATCGCGGCGCAATTCGCGTTATACGGCTTGAAGCCCGCCGGCGACAACGGCACTTTTTTGCAGAGGGTCGATTTCGTGGGCGCGCACACCTTGCCGGGCACCACGGCGTCCTTGGCGCCGGCGCATGGCGCCGCGATGGACTTAAAGCTCGCAGAGGACTTTGTCGTCGGCAACCAAACGCAGAGCGAGAGCGCCGATATTGATGCGCCCATCGTCTTCGTGGGCTACGGCATCGAGGCGCCTGAGTACAAGTGGGACGACTTCAAGGGCGTGGACGTCAAGGGCAAGGTGGTGCTCGTGATCGTGAATGAACCGCCGTCGAAGGATCCGAAATTCTTCAATGGCGAGGCGCTGACTTATTATGGCCGTTGGACCTACAAGTTCGAGGAAGCCGCGCGTAAGGGCGCGGTCGGCGCGCTGATCATTCACCGCACCGATCTTGCGAGCTACGGATGGGACGTGGTGCGCAATTCCTGGAGCGCGGAGCAGGTGGCCCTGGGCAATGACAAAGATCCCAAGCTCAAGGCTGCGGCGTGGATTCAGCTCGAGGTCGCGAGAAAATTAATGAGCGCGGCCAATCTCAATTTGGACGAGATGATCACGGCGGCCGGCACACGGCAATTTCAGGCGAAGGAATTGCCGGTGCGCTTCAAAGCGCACATCGAGAGCACGGTGCGAAAATTCGTTTCCTACAACGTTTTGGGCCTCTTGCCGGGCCAGCCGGGCGGCGGACAAGCAGTCGCGTATTCGGCGCATTACGATCACCTCGGCATCGATCCCACATTGACGGGCGACAACATCTATAACGGTGCGGTCGATAACGGCACGGGGTGCGGGATTTTGCTCGAAATGGCGCACGCCTTCAGCACCTCCGCCGCGCGGCCGCCTTCACCGGTGCTGTTTGCCGCGGTGACCGCGGAAGAGAAGGGACTGCTGGGCTCAGAGTATCTCGGTAAGCATCTGCCCATTCCGGCCGCCAAAATGGCGCTGGATCTGAACTACGATGCGATTCTGCCGATGGGGATGCCGCAATCGGTCAATGTGACCGGCGCGGAGCGCACCTCTTTTTATCCCACGGTTGAAAAGACCGCGGCTGCCTTCGGATTCGAGATTCAAGCGGATGCCGAACCCGGTGCCGGACATTACTATCGTTCGGATCATTTCAGCATGGCGCGGGCCGGTGTGCCGGCGTTCTCCATCAACACCGGCGTCAAGTTCGTGGGTCATCCGCCGGAGTGGGGCAAGGCGCAACACGAGGAATACACCGCAAAGCACTACCATCGCCCGAGCGATGAATTCCTGCCGTCTATGGATTTCACCAGCGATGCGGCCGTAGCCAAGTTCGGCTTTGCCCTGGGGTGGCAAGCGATGCTGGCGAAGGGCACGGTGAATTGGCAGCCGGGAGATGAGTTCGAAGCCACTCGGCTGCACGGGGTGGCGCATTAGTATCTCGGCGCAGTGATATCGATCGGCTGGTGTAAGCGTTCGTCGGGGAGGCTAAGAAGACTTAAGGCCCGAAGGGAACAGGGCCTCGAGTCTTCTTAGTCTCCCTGACGAGTGCTCGAGCCGATCGATATCACTTGCCGTAGCCACAGCGGGTGTTGGACGACAAGTGATTTTCGGCCTAGGTGCGTGCCAGGTCATTCGATCGATGAAAGCCATTCGAAACTCGTCCTCCGGCACCGTGAGTTTGAGCGTCCGGCATGAAAGGCCGAGGGATAGAGCAGCGTCGAGGCCCTGCTCTTACGGGCCCTCGACGCTGCTCTATCCCCCAGCCATTCGGGCCGCTCAAATTCTACAGTGCCGACTCACTGACATAACGTCCTTCCGCGCTGACATAACGTGCTGTCATAACCTGGAGAACTTTGAATGCGTCGCGTCTCTGCGACGCGGCGATGAGCCCACGCGTGCGAATCGAAAGGAGCGTGCGCCAAGTCTCATCAGCCACGACGTTGGACTCGGTAGTCTGCGCTCCGTCAACACACGACGGAGTTTCCATGGCCGACAATTCAATGACGGGCACGTTCAAGATCCCACAGGATCTTTTGTCCGAAGCTAAGCGCAGCAAGCCGAAGAACGATCGATTGCATGTCGAAGGCTGGCGCAATTCCTGGTTGTCGCGCCTGGTGGAAAAGCTAGTCGGACATGGCTAGAAGGTCGCGTAGGACGAACTTACCCACGGGGGTAGGCGCAGGCTGAAAGTAAAAACTTAAGTCAAATAGGGAGCTGCCCTCGGGGCATCCGCATTACGATGGTGCAAGGGGAGGGAATCACCCATGCGCCTTGCTCGTCCTGTTTACGAAAGTTTACCGCTGATTTACATGCTGATCGGCGCGGCCGCGATCTTTCTTTTTTACATCAATCCGCCGGGATTTGCCGGCAAGGCGGCCTTTCTGATCGGCGTATTCGCCGAGACGGCGGCGCTCACGCTGTTTCTGCGGCGGCAGGACTGCCGCGAATTGAGCCGCGAATATACCGGCGAGACGATTGACCTGCCGTCGAACCTGAACAACTAATATCTCGACCGGGCCTTAAGTCTTCTTATCCCGCCTGACGAGCGCTCGAGCCGCTCGCACTCGCAGTGCTGAGGCCCTAGCCGCTCTTGGGATTTTCGCCCGCGCCGGCGATCACGGCGGCGTCCATAGCATCCATGGCGTTTCTGACCCGCGGTGTGCGCTCATCGATGTACATGATCTCGTGCTGCCCCACCTGCACCACGTCGCCGTCGTTCAAGTTGTGGCGCCGCACGCGTTTCGACTGCACGAAAATGCCGTTGGTGCTGTTCAGATCCTCGATCAGACATGAGTCTTGTTGCGTCACGATTTGGCAGTGATGCCGGCTGATGAACTTGCTGTCGATTTGCAAATCGTTGTCCGAGGTGCGGCCGATCACCAAGCGCCCGGGTTTCAGCTCGCGCTCCCCGACGGTCTTACCTTCGCTGGCGAGCAGGATCCGCCCGACCACGTGGGCGGACTCGGACTGCGGCGCCAGCACGTGGTCCAACGCCCTCATCCGATTGGTGCCGGCGGCGAACTCGACCCACTGCAATTCGCGGATCGCAGCGTCGAGTTCCTCCATGCTTACGGTGTCCTTGTCCTTGCCGAATGCCGCCATTAGGCAGGTGTCGCACAGCGTGTTGATCAATCGAGGCACGCCGCCCGTGTATTTGTAGATGGTGGCGTAGGTGTCCTCGGCGAATATGCGCCGTCCTTGCGACCCGGCCACCTCGAGACGATGGTCGATGTACGCGTTGGTCTCCGCTTTGCTCAGGGCGGTCAGATGAAAACGCAGGCGCACGCGTTGCGTCAGCTGAACCAGCTCCTCAGAGTTCAGCTTGTCGTTCAATTCCGGCTGTCCGGCGAGAATGATGCGCAGCACCTTTTCCTTGGTGGTCTCCACCCCCGACAACATGCGCACTTCCTCGAGCACGCGGTTGCTCAAGTTCTGCGCCTCATCGATGATGAGCAGCACCTTGCGTCCGTTGCTGTACTGTTCCGTCAAAAATTGATTCAACGTCGCCAGCACCTCCGGTTTCTTCATGTTGAACGGCGAGAAGCCGAACTGCACGAGAACGCTCTGCAGAAACGCGGTCGGAGACAATTGCGTTTGGTTGATTTGCGCCACGATCGCATCGCTTTGCAGCTCACGCAAAAAAGTCTCGATCAAGGTGGTCTTGCCTGCGCCGATCTCGCCGGTGATCACGACGAAACCGTCGGTGAACCAGATGGTCGACTCCATGTACGCTTTGGCGCGCGCATGCTGTTTGCTCAAATACAAAAATTGCGGGTCCGGGCTCAAGCGGAACGGCAATTCATGCAATTTGAAGAGTTCTAAGTACATGTGCTGGTCAAATTCAAAACGTCGATAGTCTGCACCAAACTGGCTAGTTTAGGCCCATTCGATCAATTTTAGTGTATTCGAGAGGGCCTTATCGCGCTCCTTTGGCAGGCGCTTAAGGATGGTGCAATGGCCCAATTTTCGGCCCGGGCGCGCTGTTTTGCCGTAGTCGTGATACGCCAATCCGTCGACCGCCAGCAAGCGTTCGCGATCCGGCATCAGCCCTAAGAAATTGATCATGGCCGTGTGCCCCAGGGCACGGGTACTGCCGAGCGGCATGTCGCAGACGGCTCGCAGGTGATTCTCGAACTGACTGGTAACGCAACCCTCAATGGTCCAGTGGCCCGAGTTATGTACCCGAGGCGCCATTTCATTGGCGATCAAGGATCCGCGCACCACGAAAAACTCGATGGTCAGTACGCCGATGTAGTCGAGAGCGTGCATGACGCGCTTCAAATAGCGCCGAGCGCTCTGCTCGAGCCGCGCATTGGTAAATGGCGCAATGCTGTACCGTAGGATACCGCCGCTGTGCGTATTGCAGGACAAGGGATAAAACACCGCCTCACCGCCCGCGGAACGCACGCCCACCAGCGACAACTCGCGGGAAAAATCTTGAAATCTTTCGTAGATCAGTCCTGCAGCGCCGATGGCAGCCCAAGCCTGATCGATGTCTTGCGCCGCGCGCAGCACGAATTGCCCTTTGCCGTCGTAACCTAGGCGCCGCGTTTTCAAAACGCCTGGAAGCCCGATTTTCTGGGTGGCCCGGATAAGTTGCTCGCGGCTGTCGATGGCGCAATGCGCGGCTACCGGGATTTTGAGACGGCTGAACAACGCTTTTTCCGCGAGGCGATCTTGCGATACCTCGAGCGCCGCGCGCGGCGGGCGGACCTGCGTGATCCTCTCGAGAGGCTTGAGCGCGCTGCCGGAGATGTTCTCCCAGTCGAACGTGACGACGTCGCTGCGCGAGGCCAGTTCGGCGAGGAGCGCGGCATCCTCCAGATCACCGATGAGACTGGGCGCGACTTGCGCCCCGGGTGTGTCGGCGCTGCGATCAAGAAACAGGCAGTGCACACCGATGGGGTAGCCGGACAGCGCCAACATGCGCCCCAACTGGCCGGCTCCGACGATGCCGACGTGCATCAATTTCAAGAGTGGCGTGGATCGGGCTTGGCGAGAACCGCCGCGGTTTGCGCCTGGCGAAATGCGTCCAAGGTGCCGCGGATGTCGGCGTCTTCATTGGCGAGCATGGCGGCCGCGAACAAGGCGGCGTTGGCCGCGCCGGCGACGCCGATGGCAAAAGTTGCGACAGGAACGCCGCTCGGCATTTGCGCGATCGAAAGAAAGGAGTCAATGCCGCTCAATGCTTTGGATTGAATCGGCACGCCGAGTACCGGAACGGAGGTCTTGGCCGCGGTCATCCCGGGCAGGTGCGCCGCGCCGCCGGCGCCGGCAATGATGGCCTTCAGGCCCCGCTCGCGCGCGGAAGCGGCATACTCGAACAGCAGATCGGGCGTGCGATGCGCCGAGATCACGCGAACCTCGTGCGCAATACCCAAGCGGGTCAATGTGTCGGCCGCAGCCTGCATCGTTTCCCAGTCGGAAGACGATCCCATAATGACTCCGACCACGGCTTTCATCGTAGCCAAGTTTACCAACCTATCCGAGCAACTGGCGCAGAAACGCGAAAAGCTCCCGGGCACCGACCGGTGAGCGCTGTTCCGCGCGCTCTTTTTCGGCCTTGTCGAGCAATCTCGTCAACGCGGCACGATCGGCGTGGGGATATTCCTCGAGCAATTCGTCCATCGCTGCCGTGGGCTCGGACAGCAGGCGATCGCGCCAGCGCTCAATCTGCTGGAAATGCCGAATTTCCAGATCATGGCGCTGCTTGCGCTCGGCCATTTTGGCGAGCACCGGTTCCGGATCGATGTTGCGCATCAATTTGCCGATGTATTGCCGTTGACGCACTTGGGCGCCGTGCGAGGGCAGGCGGCGTAGGTCGCGCAGCGCAATAAACAGATTTTCCGGCAGGTCCAAGGCCTTGATCTCTTGATCCGGAAGAGCGGACAGTTTCACGCCCAGTTCCTGCAAAGACGCCGCTTCCCGCTTGCGGGCGCTCTTGCTTAACCGCTGTTCCTCGGATTCCCCGGAATCCTGCCTTTCATTCTCGCTGCTCATATTCCCCATGCTATCACTCGGGCCGGTAGAATCACCCCCTATGACGTCTACCCATACCCCCGTGCGACTCACCCAAACGGACTTAGAGTCTATTATCGAGCGCGCGCTTGAAGAAGCCCGGGCTCGCGGAGCCTCCCAGGCGGAAGCGGCCGTCAGCCAGGATACGGGCCTGTCGGTCGGCGTGCGATTGGGTGAGGTGGAGACCCTGGAACACCAACGCGATCGCAGCATGGGTATTACGGTGTATTTCGGACAGCGCAAGGGTACGGCGAGCACCGCCGATTTCTCCCTGGAAGCCGTGCGCGCCACCGTCGCCAAGGCCTGCAGCATCGCCCGCTTTACCGCCGAGGACGAGAGCGCGGGACTGGCCGATGCCGCGCTCATGGCGAGCGCGCCGCCGAATCTCGATCTATCGCATCCCTGGAATGTCAGCGCCGACCGCGCCATCGAGATCGCGAAATCCTGCGAGGCTGCGGCGCTGGCCTTTGATGCGCGCATCAACAATTCCGAGGGTGCATCGGTTGGCACTCACCAAGGCCTGCATGTCTATGGAAATACGCATGGGTTCGTGGGCGGTTACCCCACCACCTCGCACACCTTGAGTTGCGTGGTCCTGGCCGGGACCGGGGAGGACATGCAGCGCGACTATTGGTACACCAGTTCGCGCGATTGGCACGAGCTCGAGGACGCGGAATCGGTCGGCCGGGAAAGCGCGCGGCGCACCATTGCCCGGCTCGGACCGCGGAAAATCAGCACACGGCGCGCACCGGTGCTGTTCGTGCCGGAACTGGCGCGCGGCCTCATCGGGCATTTCATCGCGGCAATCCGCGGCAGCAGTCAATACCGGCAGGCCTCGTTCCTGCTCAATTCTGTAGGACAACAAATATTCCCGGCGGGATTCTCGATCGCAGAGCGGCCGCACATCCCGAAGGCCATGGGCAGCGCGCCCTTCGACGATGAGGGAGTGGCGACGCATGATCGCGAACTGATCGCCGATGGAGTGCTGACGGGCTACATTTTGTCGAGCTATTCGGCGCGCAAGCTCGGATTGCAGACCACCGGTAATGCCGGCGGGGTGCACAATCTGCTGGTGGCGCCGACTCTGGCCGGCGGCATGCCTGCATTGCTGTCACGCCTTGGAACCGGGTTGTTGCTGACCGAATTGATGGGACAGGGTGTGAACACCGTGACGGGCGATTACTCGCGCGGTGCAGCGGGGTTCTGGGTCGAGAATGGCGCGATTCAATACCCGGTGGCGGAAATCACCATTGCCGGAAACCTAAAATCGATGTTTGCGGGAATTGGCGCGGCCGGCGATGACGTCGATGCCCGCGGCGGTGTGCGCGTCGGCTCGATATTGCTGCAGGAAATGACCATCGCGGGCGAATGATCGGAGCCACGCGGAATCCTTGAGGCTGGCTCAAAACTTCGTTTCGATAAAATCCTTGAGCGTGCGGCTTTTCAAGGGTTCTTCCATCGAAGCTTCCACTTCATTCAAGAGCGCGACCGCGGGCCCCACGCTGTGAATGGCAATGGCCAGTCGGCCGCTGTGCAGCGCGCGAACGACTTCAAAGATTTCGGCAAGGCGAATTGCCCCAATATCGCGGCCCGGCACGAAAGCCTCGCCTTCGGTCGCCAGCAGCAGTCCATTTTGCTCCAGGCAATGCAGCACCGGCGCCAAGGCAATGCTGGGGATATCGAGTTCCGCCGCCAGCGCATGCGCCGACCAGGAGCTCTTGCCGGCCGAATAATCGCGGCCGACGAGGTACATGATCGACAACGCCACCTGCTCGCGATCCCTGCCGGTCAATTCGAAGGCTTCTTGGCCGTGGCGCAGGTATTGCGGAAATTGCAGGTAGAAGGCGAGCTGCGCGCCGATGAGCAAGATCAGCCAACTCAAGTAAACCCAGATGAGTGTGGTCAGCACGATGGCGAACCCCGTGTAGATCGCCACCAATGAAGACGCGTAAACAATGAACGCCGTGAAGACTTTGCCGACCAGCGCCCACACTACCCCTGCGGTGATGCCGCCGATCAGCGCCGCCCGATATTGCACCTTGGTGTTGGGGATGAAGACATACATGAAGGTGAATATGATGGTGACGATCACGTACGGCAGGATTTTGCCGATGGCGCCCAAGGTCCAGGCCAACGGTTTGATCCCGTCGACCCACAACGCGAAAGGGCTGCGTTCGGCGCTCGTCAGCAGGCCCAGCGCCACGGCGAGCAGGATGGGCCCCACTATCATCACCGCCAGATATTCGGTGAAGCGCCGCAAGAAACTGCGCGGCCGATCCACGCGCCATAAAAAATTGAAGCTCTTTTCCACCTTCTGAATCGTCGTGACGACGGTATAAACCAGGAAGATCAGGCCGATCGCACCCAATAAATCGCTGCGCATATTGCGGACGAACTGCAACACGCTTTCCGTCAGCTGATCCGCTGCGCCGCCCATCGGCGCGAAGAATTGCGAAATAATGAATTTCAAATCGCCGCGCGCGCCGAGGCTTTTCAGGATGACGGCGCTGAACACCAGCAGAGGCACGATCGACAGCAACGTGGTGTAGGCGAGGCTCATCGCCCGCACGGTGATCTCGCCTCGCAACCAGTCGCGTATCAACGCGGCCGGATAGCGCGCCACCCGCAGCACCGGACCCCAGGGCGAAGGCATGCTGCGCGAGCCGGTGAACAGGCGATCTTCGAGGGTCTCGAACCACTTGAACATTCATTGAACCTTACACGACGCAAGGGGTAAGGCAAGCAAGGGGCGAGGCAGGAACGACGTAAGGCAGGTAGGCGGCGCCGGCTTATGCCGTGAGCAGCTTGAGCGCCTCGCGGTAGTTATCGCTGGTGCGCGCCAAAATTTCCGGCGGCAGGTGTGGTGCGGGCGGCTTCTTGTTCCAATGCAATGACTCGAGGTAATCGCGCACGAATTGCTTGTCGAAGCTCGGCGGACTGATCCCGGGCTTGTAGGAAGCCATCGGCCAGAACCGTGAGGAATCCGGTGTCAGTACTTCATCGATGAGGAACAGCTTGCCGGCCTTGTCGGTCCCGAATTCGAACTTCGTGTCGGCGATAATGATGTTGCGCGCGCGTGCGTGTTCGGCGGCGAATCGATAAACATCCAGCGCTGTGCGTCGAATTTCCTTGGCGCATTCGGAGCCCACCAGCTTGACGATGGCATCGAAATCGATGTTCTCATCGTGGGCGCCTGCGGGGGCTTTTGACGCGGGCGTGAATAGCGGCTCCGGCAGGCGCGCCGCCATCCCGAGCCCGGCGGGCAGGGGAATGCCGCAAATCGAGCCGTGCGCCTTGTAGTCCTTGTAGCCCGAGCCGATGAGATAACCCCGCACCACCGCCTCGAGCGGCAAGGCATTGAGCTTCTTCACCACCATGGCCCGGCCCTCGAGTTGCGCGCGTTCCTGTGCGTCGCTGACGACATCCTCGACGCGCAGGTCTGACAGATGATTGGGCGCGATGTGAGCGGTTTTCCCAAACCAAAACAGCGAGATCTGGGTCAGCACTTGGCCTTTGAAGGGAATCGGATCGGGCAGCACCACGTCGAAAGCCGACAGTCGATCGGTGGCGACGATGAGCAAGTGCTGATCGTCCACATCGTAAATATCACGCACCTTTCCCTGGTGTATTTTTTTGAGACCGCGCAAGCGCGACTCAAAAAGCGGTGCCGGATGCGAAACCTGTTCCATGTGCAAGCGCTCGCGACTGCTACCATTGAAGGTCGGCGATTGTGGCGGGACACGGCGTGCAGGTCAACGCGAATGAGTTGGAATGGCATTTTATTCGGGGCAATGATTGGTTTTCTGCTCACCCGGAGCGCCTGGGGAGCAGTGGCCGGCGCCATCATCGGCTATATGCTCGGCCCGAAGGCGGGAGTTCGGGCCGCGGCCTCCAACGCGGCGGCATCGATCTCCAGCGAATTCTTTCGCACCACCTTCGAGATCATGGGCTATGTCGCCAAATCCGATGGCCGCGTTTCCGAGGCGGAAATCGACGCGGCGCGGCACGTGATGCGGGAGTTCAACTTGGGGCCTTCCGATGTCGCCGCTGCCATCGCCTGCTTCACAACCGGCAAGTCGGCCGGCTACGATGCCGAGCTCAGCGTCGAGCGGCTGCGCGAGTCCTGCGGCTTGCGCTACGACCTGCTGCGCGCATTCGTGGATTTACAGTTGCGTGCGGCGCTCGCCGGCAACGGCATTTCGCCCCCGGCCCGCAGGATACTGCAGAGAATCGCAGAGCGGCTCGGGTTGTCGGCGCTCGAGTTTGCGAATATGGAGGCATCGCTGCGCGCGCGGCAGAACGGGTCACGCGCCCGATCGAATAACTTGGCAGAATGCTATGCAGAGCTCGAGGTCGACGCTAGCATCAGCGACCAGGACCTCATCAAGGCGTATCGGCGCCAGATGAGCCGCCATCACCCTGATAAACTTGTGGCCAACGGCCTGCCGGAGTCAATGGCGCAAATGGCGAAAGAGAAAACTCAGCGGATCCAGGAAGCCTACGAAGCCATACGCGCGGCGCGGGGCATGCGTTAATTCCATGGGCATCATCATTGCACCGTCGATTCTTTCCGCCGACTTCGCGCGTCTCGGCGAAGAGGTCAAATCCGTGCTGGCCGCCGGCGCGGATTGGATCCACTTCGACGTGATGGACAATCACTATGTTCCGAATCTCACGGTCGGCCCCGTCGTCTGCCAGGCCTTGCGCAAGGCCGGCGTGAAGGCGCCCATCGATGTGCATCTCATGGTGACGCCCGTCGATCCGCTGGTGGTGGACTTCGCGAAGGCCGGCGCGAGCAACATTAGTTTTCATCCGGAAGCCACGCAGCATGTGGATCGCACCATTCAGCTCATCCGCCATTCGGGCTGCAAGCCGGGCTTGGTGTTCAATCCGGCGACCTCTCTAAATTGGCTGGACTACGTGATCGACAAGATCGACACCATTTTATTGATGTCGGTGAATCCTGGATTCGGCGGCCAGGAATTCATACCGGAAGTGCTGCCTAAACTCAGCGAGGCGCGCGCGCGTATCCAAGCCGCCGGCCGGGAGATTCGCCTCGAAATCGACGGCGGGGTGAAAGTCGAGAATGCCGCGAGCATCGCCAAGGCGGGCGCCGACACATTCGTCGCCGGCTCGGCGATTTTCGGCAGCGCGGATTACGCGCGCACCATCACGGCCATGCGCGCGCAGATCGAAACGGGTAGGAAATGAGCCTGGCGTCTTCAATGAGCCTGGCGTCTTTGTTGGGCCTGGCGGTCCTTAAAGACGTTCCCTAGCGCTTACTCGTCGTCCTCGTCATCCTCATCGTCGTCGTCAGGCTGCTCGGTACGCGTACTCTTGGCGCTGCCAACGCCCGCATTCGCACCGGCTTTCACCGGAACGATCAGCGGACGCGTCTTGACCTTGGGTCGCGCGTTGAACACCACGATGGTTTTCCCGGTGGCGCGCAGCAGCCCCTGCTCTTCGAGGACCTTGAGCACGCGTCCGGCCATCTCGCGGGAACAACCGACCAGGCGTGACAGCTCCTGCCGGCTGACCTTGATCTGCATTCCTTCGGGATGCGTCATGGCATCGGGTTCACCGCACAAGTCCATGATGGCGTGCGCCACACGGCCGGTGACATCAACGAAGGCCAGATCGCCGAGCTTGCGGTTGGTGCGATCCAGGCGCGTTGCCAGCTGCGTCGCCAATTCAAAAATCAAGCCGGGACTTTCGGCCGCAATCTGGCGAAAGCGCGGATAGGTCATTTCGGCCAGTTCGGATTGCTGGCGGGTACGGACCCACGCGCTACGTGTCGGCTGCTCGTAGAACAAGCCCATTTCGCCGAAGAATTGGCCCTTGTTCAAATAGGCGAGAACCATCTCATTGCCGTCTTCGTCCTCGATCATGACTTCGACGGAACCGGAAATGATGTAGTACAAAATGTCCGGCAGATCGCCGGCGTGAATGATCACGGTCTTTGACGGGACTGTCCGAATGCGGCAGTAGCTCAAGAAACGATTGATCGCTGGGATATCGCTTAAGGCTTTTGCCCCTTCTTCCATGTTCACTCCCGCTGGTTTTCTGGTCGGTTAAACGCCTATGCTGGCGCACGTTTTATTACATAAGTCCCGGAATCGCAAGCACTAAAGGGTCTCTACTAGATCCAATACGAGCCGCGGGTCATCAGCCGGGATGTCGCGCGCATCGCCCATGTTATTGGAAACGGCAACGGTTTACCTCCCATCGAGGCGGCTTTCGCACCGTGCTTCATCTCATCGTGGGTCATCTGCGTCAGGATGGCGCGGCTGCGTAGATCTCTCGGGCTCAAGCGCTCCAAGTGATCGCGCAAATGCGATTCGACCTGTTTTTCAGTCTCTGCGATGAAACCAAGACTCGCGCGATCGCCGAGCGCGCCCGCCAGCGCGCCAATCGACAGGGAGCCTATGTACCAAAGCGGGTTCAAGACACTGGGGCGGCCCTTCAATTCTTTCAGGCGCTCCTCGCACCAGGCTAGATGATCGATTTCCTCGGCGGCGGCCTCGTGCATCGCCGATTTGACCTTGGGGTCCTTCGCCGTGAGCGCCTGGCCCTGGTACAAGGCCTGGGCGGCCACCTCTCCGGCGTGGTTCACCCGCATCAAACGCACCGACTCTGCGCGGTCAGCTTCAGGCAGGACCTCTCCGGGGGTGGTTTGGGGAACGTCGCGGGAGGCTCGCGGCGGAAGGGTTAAGGTCTTGATAATCTTGTCTATTTCGCCTATTAGGCGATCTTGGACCCCAAGCCTTCGTGTACTCATGGACACATTATATTATAGGTGCGTAAGGCTGCGATCCTAAGGCTAGCTTCTACCCGCGCTGTTCTGTACACTTTCGCGCCTTTCGTCAAGACCCTATTTTGGTTGAGCACTCCATGTATACCGTATTTTCAAAGCCTGAAGAAACTCGTGGCGACTGGTACCTAGTCGACGCAGCAGGCAAAACCCTGGGCCGCTTGGCCTCCGAGATCGCGCATCGTTTGAAAGGCAAGCACAAGCCGAATTATGCGCCGCATCAAGACCTTGGCGATCATATCGTCGTGGTCAACGCCGGCGAGGTACGCGTCACGGGCGCCAAACTCACCGACAAGTTCTACCACCAGCATACCGGCTACGTCGGGAACTTGAAGAGCATCTCATTGGGCAAGCTTTTGCAAGAGCACCCGGAGCGTGCGGTTCAGTTCGCCGTCAAAGGCATGCTGCCGAAGGGTCCTCTGGGCCGTCGCATGTATAAGAAGCTGCATGTATTCGGCGGCAAAGATCATCCCCATCAAGCACAGCAGCCCAAGGCGCTGGAAATTTAATTTCTAGGACAATCAATGGCAAATACAGCCGCGAACTACTACGGCACCGGCCGCCGCAAAACTTCCAGCGCACGGGTTTACCTGCGTCAAGGCACTGGCAAGGTGTCGATCAACGGCCGCTCCTTGGATGAGTTCTTTGGCCGCGAAACCGGCCGCATGATCGTGCAGCAGCCCTTTGGTGCGGTGCAGCTCGATGGCAAATTCGATGTCGAAGCGCACGTCGAAGGCGGCGGAATCACCGGTCAGGCGGGTGCAATTCGCCACGGGATTACGCGCGCGCTCATGGCCTATGATGAGACGCTGCGTTCGCCATTGCGGAAAGCCGGCTTTGTTACGCGCGATGCGCGCGAAGTGGAGCGCAAGAAGGTTGGCCGACGCAAGGCGCGCCGCGGCACCCAGTTCTCCAAACGATAATCACGAGAGCGCATTCGCCTCCTTAGCTAAACGATCGATCGAATTTGGGGGATCGTCTAGTGGTAGGACAACGGTCTCTGACACCGTTTACCTAGGTTCGAATCCTAGTCCCCCAGCCAAACAGGGCCCACCGTTGTGGGCCCTTTTCTTAACGGCGCTAGGCTTAAGGCGATAAGGAAGACAGGCTGCTGATGTCGGGTGAGCACAATTCGAGTCAACGGCTCGCGCCCATGGCGCTTGCGGCGCTCGGCGTTGTGTTCGGCGATATCGGCACCAGCCCGCTGTATGCCATGTCGGCCTGTTTCGTGGGGCCCGGCATTGCCGTGACCCCGGAGCATGTCCTCGGCGTGCTGTCGCTGATCTTCTGGTCGCTGGTTCTGGTCATCCTGCTCAAGTACGTGTTGGTGGTGCTCAACGCCGACAACAAAGGCGAGGGTGGCGTGCTGGCGCTGACCGCGCTGGTGATCAACACGGCCCGGGCGAGTCCGCGCCGAAAGCTTTACGGGACCTTGGGGATCTTGGGCGCTTCGTTGTTTTTCGCCGATGGCGCCATCACGCCTGCGATATCGGTATTGAGCGCCGTCGAAGGTCTGCATGTGGCGGCACCCGACGCGCAGATTCCGGTGCTGCCGATTACCTTGGTGGTATTGATCGTGCTGTTCGTCATTCAGAAAAATGGCACGGGCTCGGTTGGAAAAGTATTCGGTCCGGTCATGCTGCTTTGGTTCGCAGTGCTGACGGTGATGGGCGTTTCTTGGATCGTGCGCGAACCCGGCGTGTTGATGGCGATCGATCCCTCGCGCGCCATCGGCTTGCTGGCTCAGCATCAGGTCGGCTCGCTCGCCGTGCTCGCCGGGGTGTTTTTGTGCGTGACCGGCGGCGAAGCGCTGTACGCCGACATGGGTCATTTCGGCAAGACGCCGATTCGCCTAGGGTGGCTGTGCATCGTCATGCCGGCATTGGTGTGCAATTATTTTGGGCAGGGCGCGATGTTGATTGAAAATCCGACCGCCATCAGCAATCCGTTTTTCTTGATGGCGCCTGCGTGGTCCTTGTGGCCGCTGGTGATCTTGGCGACGGCGGCGACCGTCATCGCCTCCCAAGCGGTCATCTCCGGGGTCTTTTCCGTGACCACGCAGGCGGTGAGCTTGGGACTGTTGCCGCGCCTGCGCGTCGAGCACTCCTCGGCGGACGTCGCCGGTCAGATTTATGTGCCGACCATGAATTGGATTCTCATGGTTGCGGCGCTGGCATTGGTCGTGGGTTTCGGCAGCTCTGCGGCGTTGGGCGGCGCGTATGGCTTGGCCGTATCGGGCGCCATGACCATCGTGACCCCCCTGACCTTGAGTCTCATCAAGTCCCGGACCGGCAAGGACAGCCGTCTGATGCGCACCGGACTGTCGCTGCTGTTCATCGTCGACATCGCATTCCTGCTCGCCAATCTGACCAAGCTGGAGGACGGCGGCTGGGTTCCGCTGGTTTCCGGCCTGACGATATTCTGGCTGATGCAGACCTGGCAAAGCGGCCGCGCCTCGCTCATGGCTCGGCTGCTGCGCGAACAAAAGCCGGTGCGCGATTTCATCGAGGACTTGAAGTTGGACCCGCCGGTACGCGTGGCAGGCACCTCGATCTTCCTCGATCAGAAGGCGTCGGGAATTCCACGCGCCCTGCTCAACAACATCAAATTCAACCGGGTCATGCACGAGCGGGTCGTGCTCTTGACCGTCGTGACCCGCGAAGTGCCGCGCGTCTCCGCGGCCAAGCGCTTGACCGTCACGCCCGTTTGCGAAGGTATCGTCCGGGTCGTGGCTCAGGTTGGCTTCATGGAGAAGCCGAACATCACGGCGATTCTGCGCGAGGCGGAAAGCCACGGCGTACCTTACGATCCGGAAGCGACCACGTATTTCCTGAGCCGCGAGGAATTGCTTCCCGGCCGCCGCTCGGATCTACCGCCGCTGCGCCGCCGTGCATTCATGCAGATGGCGCGCAACGCGCAAGTCATCGGCGACTACTACGGATTGCCGCACAACCGGGTGGTCGAAATCGGCACCCGCCTAGAGATCTAGCGTTCTGACGGCCGCATCGCCGGCGACGATGAGCACATCCGCGCGGCGGCGGGCGAAGAGGCCAACGGTCACCACGCCGGCAATTTGATTCATGGCCGATTCCAGGGTTTTGGGGTCGGTGATCTTCAGATTGTGCACATCCAAGATCGGATTGCCGTTGTCGGTGAGGACCCCTTCGCGCCATACCGGCTGCCCACCGAGCTTCACAAGCTGTCGCGCGACGTAGGAGCGCGCCATGGGGATGACTTCGACCGGGAGTGGGAAGGCGCCCAGCACGGGCACCAGCTTGGAGTCGTCGATGATGCAGACGAAGCGCTTCGAGGCGGCGGCGATCACTTTCTCGCGGGTCAGCGCGGCACCGCCGCCCTTGATGAGAACACCGTCGGCGGTGGCCTCGTCGGCGCCGTCGATATAGAGATCAAGATCGCCTGAAGTATTCAATTCGAGTTCTTCATAGCCTGCCGCGCGCAGTTTTGCGGACGTTTGGCTCGAGCTCGAGACTGCGCCGGAGAGCTGGATTTTGCGGTCTTTCAGCACTTCGATGAGTTGAGTTACGGTGGATCCGGTGCCGACACCCAGCACCATGCCGCTTTCGATGTAGCGGACCGCGGCCTCGGCGGCGCGGCGTTTTTTTTGCGTTGACGGGTCCGATGACACGCGAGATTTCCTGCCTTCAGAAACAACTGTGCCCGCTTACGCGGGCACAGTTGATTACTTTCGAAGGCTTACTTTTTCTTAGCGGCCTTTTTCTTAGCTACCTTCTTCTTCGCCTTCTTTGCTTTCGCTGCCATGATAGAAACTCCGTTATCGGGTTA
>DATNKC010000338.1:0-8897 GCA_035603615.1 Steroidobacteraceae bacterium
GGGAGCACCGGGATCGGTTCTTTGTTGACATCGACGCCGGCAAAAATGCGTGCCGTTTCGGCGATCCCGGGCAGACGTTCCTTGATGACCGCCGGACCCAAGTGCTCCAAATGCAAGTCAATGTGATCCTTGAGTTTGCCCACCCCCCGGCCCTCGCGGATTTCGACGGTCATCGCTCGGCTGACGACGTCCCGGGAGGCGAGGTCTTTGGCATTGGGCGCATAGCGCTCCATGAATCTCTCGCCGGTGGAATTGGTCAGATAACCGCCCTCCCCGCGGGAGCCTTCCGTGATCAGGCAGCCGGCGCCGTAAATGCCGGTGGGATGAAATTGCACGAATTCCATGTCTTGCAGGGGCAGGCCTGCCCGCAGCGCCATGCCGCCGCCATCACCCGTGCAGGTGTGCGCCGACGTGCATGAAAACCATGCCCGGCCATAGCCGCCGGTCGCCAAGATCACCTGGTGCGCGCGGAAGCGGTGCAATTTTCCCTCTGCCATGTCGAGCGCGACCACCCCCCGGCATTCGCCATTTTCCATAATGAGGTCGAGCGCGAAATACTCGATAAAGAAGTTGGCTTCGTGCTTCAAGGACTGCTGATACAGCGTGTGCAGCATGGCATGGCCCGTGCGGTCCGCCGCGGCACAGGTGCGCTGAGCAATCCCCTTGCCGAAGTGGGTCGTCATGCCGCCAAACGGCCGCTGATAAATCTTCCCATCCTCGGTGCGCGAAAAAGGCACGCCGTAATGTTCGAGCTCGATGACCGCGGCCGGCGCCTCCTTGCACATGAACTCAATGGCATCCTGATCGCCGAGCCAATCCGAGCCCTTGACGGTGTCATACATATGCCAGCGCCAATCATCGACGCCCATGTTGCCGAGCGCGGCGGAGATGCCGCCTTGCGCAGCGACCGTGTGGCTGCGCGTGGGAAACACCTTGGTCAAGCAGGCCGTCGACAAACCCGCCTCCGCAAGCCCAAACGTCGCGCGCAATCCGGCCCCGCCCGCGCCGACGACGACCACATCGTAGGTGTGATCGACGAATTTGTAGTCGCTCATAACCGGGAGAATCCGAACACAACCCGAAAAATCGCGAACATCGCGGCACCGCCGGCAAGCACGTAGAGAAATCTTAAGGTCATGAGACAGAGCACTTTCATGCCGCTCGAGACCACATAGTCCTCGATGATCACGATGGTGCCGAGATAGGAGTGATAGCTCATGACCGCGACCAGCAGCACCGACAGAAACCCGGTGATCGGAACCGACAACCAGGTGCGCACCGTTTCATACTCGAAATCCGGCAACGTCAACATCGAGCAAACGAACCATAAGGTCAGGGGCACGAGCGCAACCGCGGTGACTCTTTGCGCCCACCAATGCGCAGTGCCGTCTTTGGCAGAACCCAGTCCCAGTACGCGGCTCAAGGGGCTGCGCAAACTCATGACAGCCGCGGCCAAACCCAAGCGGCGACGCACAGGGTCAAGGCGATCGCCCCCAGCACCGCGAGCCAGCCGCTGAGGTGCCTTTGTGTGCGCTCGAACCCACGACCTGCATCCCAAAACAAATGGCGCACGCCATTTAGCAGGTGATACAAGAACGAGAACGTCCATCCCAAGAGCAGCGCGAGGCCGACCGGGCTTGCGAACAGCCGCGCGGCGGCGGCATACGAAGCCGGTCCTCCCGCGAGGGACACGAACCAATAGCTCAACGCGATTAACCCTAAGGCCAGCGCAGCACCAGTGAAGCGGTGCAGAATTGACAGCGTGTTGCCGATCTGCCAGCGATAAATCCACACGTGTGGAGATGTGGGACGGCCGCGTGCGGGCATCACGATGCTCCGTTAGAAATCGATGCAGCGGCCACGGAATTCCCAATCTCCAAAACGCGTCGGCTCCGGACCCTCGCGTCCCCCGATTTCCGGCTGCGGGCTTGCAGCAGGCGCCGGCTTCAGATCGACAGGCGTTTGCTTATCACGGCTGAGCGTCAAGGGTAAGGATTCTTCAGGAGTCGATATCACAGATGAAAGTTTGCCAGAAAATAGAGGCGAACGGTGCAATCGACAGGGGTTGACATCGCCGAGCCTGCTCCCATGTCCGATATAATGACCATTGACTCCGCATCGTCAGGCCGCTTGAGTTTCATGGGGGCCCTGCGCTTTTCCGGCGCCGACGCCGTGAGCTTCCTGCAGGGCCAGGTGTCCAACGACACACAGCGGCTGACCGACCACACTCCGGTGTTGGCCGCGTATTCCACCGCACAAGGCCGCGTGCTGGCGCTCATATATCTGTTACCGCATTCGAGCGGCGTGGTTGCGATATTGCCGCGCGAAATTCTCGTGCCCACCATGGAACGAATGCGCAAATTTATCTTGCGCGCAAAAGTGCGCATCGAAGACGCCGCCGATCTGGTCGTGGCAGGTCAATTAGGCGGCGCAACCTCTCAGCCCAGAGCAATTCCCCAGCCCGGCGCAGCCCCGCAGGCGGGCGCAATCTCGCAAGGGGGCTCAAAGGTAGTCTCTCGCTACGTCGAACGCGACGGCATCGGCATGGCACCGGTAGGTCACGATGAAAATCGTCAATGGATCATCGGGCCGCCCGAGAAGATTGCGGCACCCGCGGATGCCGCCGCAGCCAAGCACATCGAAGAACAATGGCGGCTCGCCGACATCCGCGCCGGCCTGCCGCAGGTCTATGCGGCCACCAGTGAGGCGTTTGTCGCGCAGATGCTGAATCTCGATCTGCTGGATGGAATCAGCTTCACCAAGGGCTGCTACACCGGGCAGGAAATCATTGCACGCACCCAGCACTTAGGAAGGATCAAGCGAAGGCTTTTTCGCTTGAGCTTGCCATCCGGCACGTGGAAGGTCGGGCAAGCCTTGCGTTTGGCCGATGGCCGTCAAGGACGGCTGACCGAAGTGATCGAGAGCGCCGGGCGCACCGAGGCACTCGCGGTGCTCAGCGTGGAAGCCGGTGCCGCCGGCGGCGCCGACGCACCCGGCGAGCTTCTGGTGGACGCCGCAGAACTGCCGTTGCCGTATTCCCTACTCGGGCCGCATGTGCGGGAATAGCAGCACATCGCGTATTGAGGGCGAGTTCGTATACAGCATCACCAGCCGATCGACGCCCAAGCCTAAACCGGCGGTCGGCGGCATGCCATATTCCAGCGCGCGTACATAGTCCGCATCGTAGTACATCGCCTCTTCATCTCCCGCGTCCTTGCGCGTGACCTGATCCTTGAATCGCTGCGCTTGGTCCTCGGCGTCGTTCAACTCGGAAAAGCCGTTTGCCAGCTCGCGGCCGCCGATGAAAAATTCCCATCGATCGGTGATGAAAGGATCTTGATCGTTGCGCCGCGACAAGGGCGAAACTTCAGCAGGATACGCATAGGCAAATGTCGGTTGTATCAGCGTGTGCTCGCCGGTTTTCTCGAATATCTCGATTTGCAATTTTCCAGGGCCATCGCCCGCCTTGTGCGGAATCTTCATCTGATCGCAAACCCGGCGCAGGTACGAGGCATCGCGCAATGACATGGGATCCAGACCAGGATTGTTCGCCAAAATGATATCTTCGATGCTCTTGCGCGCGAAGCTCTTCGAGAGGTCGAACTCCGTGCCTTGATAGAGCAGTTTGCGCGAACCGATCAAGGTGTCTGCGAGACCTTGAAACAGTTTTTCAATCAGTTCCATCAGGTCTTGGTAGTCGGCATACGCTTGGTACAGCTCCAACATGGTGAATTCCGGGTTGTGCTGGGTCGAGACGCCCTCATTGCGGAAATTTCTGTTGATTTCATAGACCCGCTCGAAGCCGCCCACGGTCAATCGCTTCAAATACAATTCGGGCGCGATGCGCAGATACATATTCAAGTCGAGCGCGTTGTGATGGGTTTTGAAGGGACGCGCCGCAGCCCCGCCGGGAATGGGATGCAGCATGGGCGTCTCGACTTCGAGGAAGCCGCGCGCATCGAGGAAGGCACGCAGATAGCGCACGATCGCGGTGCGCATCTCGAATACGCGCCGGCTCTCCTCGTTCATGATCAGATCGACATACCTGCGCCGGTAGCGCATTTCCGTGTCGGCGATTCCATGCCATTTGTCAGGCAGCGGCCGCAGCGACTTGGTCAGCAGTAAGATCTTATCCACGCGCACCGATAATTCGTTGGTTTTGGTGCGAAACAAGACCCCCTCGGCGCCGATCACATCGCCGACATCCCAGGTCTTGAATTCATCGTACGACTCGCCAAGTGCGCTGTGCTGCAAGAATATCTGGATTGCGCCGCTCGAGTCCTCGAGCCTGGCAAAGCTCGCCTTGCCCATGACGCGCTTCGCACGCAGCCGGCCCGCCACGCTGACCCGAATGGCGGACGTCTCGAGCGCCTCGGCCGACTTCTCGCCGTAGGCGGTCACCAGGTCCCCGGCCAAGGCGTTGCGGCGAAAGTCGTTCGGGAAGGCGATACCGCGCTCGCGCAGTCTGGCAAGTTTTGCGCGGCGCTCGGCGATCAAGTGATTTTCGTCGTTGTCGCTCATAGCCTTAGATTACAGACCCTGTTTCAAACTGGCTTGCATGAATTCATCCAGCGCGCCGTCCAGCACCGCGGTGGTATTGCCGATTTCCACCCCGGTGCGCAAGTCCTTGATGCGTGATTGGTCCAACACATAGCTGCGAATCTGATTGCCCCAGCTGACGTCCGATTTGGAGTCCTCGAGCACCTTGGCGGCGGCATTGCGCTTGTTGAATTCCAGCTCGTAGAGTTTGGCCTTGAGCATTTTCATGGCGGTGGATCGGTTCTTGTGCTGGCTGCGTTCACCCTGGCAGGCCACGACGATGCCGCTTGGCATATGCGTGATTCGAACCGCCGATTCGGTCTTGTTCACGTGCTGGCCGCCGGCGCCGCTCGAGCGGTACACATCGGTACGCAGGTCCGCGGGATTGATCTCGATGTCGATATCGTCGTCGACTTCGGGCGATACGAAAACGGAGGCAAACGAGGTATGCCGGCGGTTGCCGGAGTCGAACGGCGACTTTCGCACCAGACGGTGTACCCCGGTTTCCGTGCGCAGCCAGCCGTAGGCGTAGTCGCCGATCATTTCGACGGTCGCGCCTTTGATACCCGCGACCTCGCCGGGACTTTGATCGATGACTTCGGTCTTGATGCCGTGCGAGTCGGCCCATTTCAGGTACATGCGCAGCAGCATGGCCGCCCAATCCTGCGCCTCGGTGCCGCCGGCGCCGGCCTGAATGTCGAGGAACGCATTGTGCGAGTCCATTTTGCCGGGAAACATGCGCTGAAACTCGAGGCGTTCGACTTCCCGCGCCGACCGGCTCACATCGGCCTCGATCCCCTCGGCGGTTGACATGTCGGACTCTTCCGCAGCCAGATCGATCAGCTCGGCGGCATCGTTCAGACTGCGCTTCAGATGGTCCAGGCCGATCACGACCTGCTCAAGTTTGGCGCGTTCCTTGCCCAGTTCCTGCGCGCGCTCCGGGTTGTCCCAGATGCCCGGCTGCTCGAGTTCCCGGGTTACTTCCTGTAAGCGCTCGTGCTTATTGTCGTAATCAAAGATACCTCCTCAAGGAATCGGTACGTTCCTCGAGATCTTTGATCGATCGCTTGATTTGGTTGATTTCCATGGCGGCGAATCCTAACACACTGATCACTCGACCTTGACGTGCTGACAATTGAGCTGCACTCGGGCAGTTCCGCGGTAATTGTTGATCTCGAGGCGATAGACGAGTTGTATCGCCGCACCGCCGCTCAAGGCGGCGTTTTCAGTGGGGCTGCCGATGTAGCCGAACGCGATCGCATCGATCGCCTCCGCGCCCGGGTGAGGCAGCCGTAGGCGCATTTTCAGGTGCTTCTCGCCGACGATCCGGGTCTCCTCGACGATGAACTGGCCGTCGAACGCCGGTTCGGGGAATCCTTGACCCCAAGGTCCTGCATTGCGCAGAGCCTCAGCCGTGCCGACGCAGAGTTCCGCCGCGCTCAGCGCGCCGTCCGAGTAGATTGCGCCGCTCAACAGTTCACGATTCGCGCGCCGCGCAATTTCCGCGGCAAATGCCAGCCTGAAGGCAGGCAGATGGGATTCGCGCAAAGTCAGGCCCGCCGCCATGGCGTGTCCGCCGAATCTGTCGATGAGTTCCGGCTGACGGGCGGCCACGCTGTCGAGGGCGTCGCGAATATTGATGCCGGGAACGGAACGCGCCGAACCGCGCAACGAGCCGTCCTCGGCCCGCGCAAACGCGATAACCGGCCGATGCAGCCGGTCTTTGATTCTTCCGGCGACCAGTCCCACGACTCCCTGATGCCAACTTTCGTCGAAAAGACAAATCCCGAGCGACTCGGCGGCTTCGCTCTCGCGCAAATCCTCGGCCAGCCCCACAGCCTCGAGCTGCATCCGCTGTTCGATTTCGCGCCGCTCAAGGTTGAGCCGCGTGAGCATCGCGGCCAGGCGCTGCGCCTCGGCGAAGTCGTCCGCCAACAAGCAGGCGATACCCACGCTCATATCCGTGAGCCGTCCCGCGGCGTTCAATCGCGGCGCCACCGCGAAACCCAAATCCGCGGCGCTGAGCGCTTCCGGATCGCGGCCGGCCGATTCGAGCAGCGCGCGAATGCCGGCAACGCAGCGCCCCGCGCGGATGCGCTTGATGCCTTGGGAGACCAAGATTCGATTGTTGCGATCGAGCGGAACCATGTCGGCAACCGTCCCGAGCGCTACCAAATCCAGATAGTCCGCCGCCCGGAAGCTGGCCTCGCCGAGCGCCCTGGCCAGCGCGGCGATGAGATAGAACGCCACGCCGACGCCGGCCAACGCGGGACTTCCGAATAGGCTGCCTGGCAGATTGGGGTTCACGATCACTTCCGCGCGTGGCAGTACGTTTCCCGGAAGATGATGATCGGTCACGAGCACCGGGATGCCGATCGCGCGCGCCGCCTCGACGCCTGCAACGCTCGATACCCCGTTGTCCACCGTCACGATCAAGGTCGGCGCGCGCGTGGCGGCGAGCGCCACGATTTCCGGCGTCAGGCCATAGCCAAAGTGAAAACGATTGGGCACCAAGAAATCGACGTGAGCGAAGCGCAAGGCGCGCAGTGCTCGGACGAGTAAAGCCGTGCTCGTGGCGCCATCGGCATCGAAATCGCCCACAACCAACACCCGGCCGGCAGCGCGATGCGGGGCCAAGAGCCGCGTCGCCGGCTCGAGGCCTTCCAAAGACCCCACCGGCAGCAGCCGCTCCAGCGATAAGTCCAGTTCAGAATCGCTGGCAATGCCGCGGGCCGCATACACGCGCCGCAATACCGGATGCAGATGCCCCGCAAAATCCGTAGGAGTCTCGTGTGTGCGTCGGCGGATCTCCATATCTACTCGAATGACTCCCACCAGGGCTTTCTGCGACGCCAAATTCGCCGCAGGCCACGTGCCGTCAGCGTGAAACACCGATCCGCCGCCGAGAGCTGCAGCCGCTCGATTCTGCCGGCCCGCAGCTCCATCAGGGCGGGACGAAGCCAACGCGATTCGAGCGCCTGCCATGACTCACTGCCGGGGGCGCATGCTGCGGCGACAACGCCGCTGGGGAATTTCTCGTCCGGGGGAACGCGATCGGCGCCCGTCCGGCCGCTGAATGCATTGAAAAATAAATCATCTCCCGCGGCCCACCCCTGTACGTTCGGCAGTGACGCGATTGGCGCGCCGCCGCCCCAAAACCACAGCCCGTTGACAACCGGCGCACCCAGTCTCGTGCGAGCGCGGTTAGCGTCATGTTCGAACAACCACATTTCGGTCTCGCTGATCAATTGCCGCAGCCTTCCTGAGTCCGCGCCGGCGGGGAGAAATTCCTCGATGTGCCGCCCCAATACGTCCTCTGGATCGCGTGTCACGACCTGCATCTCGCGGTCGAACGAACAAAAAAGCTGCGCCGACCGCGCCGCCGTCATCTGAATTCCCGAGCCTTTCCAGACCCGATTGAAATCCGCCGCCAGGCTGTCGGCCTCCGCCCGCGTCAGCGATAGCATGCCATCCTTGTCCAAGCGCACGCTGCTCATTTCCGCCACATAGTGGACGGGGGTTGCCACGCAAACCCAGGCCGCATCCAACGCACCCGTCTCGACGGCGGCCGCATCCACGGCGGCCGTCTCCACGGCGGCACGATCCGCGCACAGGGCCGCGGCGGCGACAGCGGGCATGCAGGCTGCTTGCGGCGCGATCACGCGAAACGCCTCGGCGCGCCAGTCCGATACCGGCGACCAGTCATCCGCGCGCGCAAGCAGCTGCTCCAGGAGCGGAACGCGGAGGCGCGCGCTGTCGCGCACAACAAATCGAAAATACTGGCTGGACACAAACGCTCCGGCGGCAATTTGAGTATCTTAAGCGCATGCGATTCGCCCAGGACGACTCAACTTCAGGCATCAATGTCATCCGCGCCTATGGAAATGGCGAGCTTCGCGTCAATGAGAATGTTTATCGTGGCGCGGTCATCCTGAGCGCGGCAACGGTGATCGCCGATGCGAACATCCACAATCTCGAGGACCTGATCGCGTTGGGAGTCTCGCGCACGCTGGCCCTCGAACCGGAACTGGTGCTGCTCGGCACCGGGGCGCGCCAGATCTTTCCAGCCGCCTCTTTTGGCGCTCAGTTTTTGCGTGCCGGCATTGGCTTTGAGGTCATGGATACCAGTGCCGCGTGCCGGACGTTCAACGTTTTGGTGGGCGAACAGCGCCGCGTCGCGGCCATGCTGTTGATATGAAAGAGTAAGAAAAAATAGCAGGGCGATAAGCGAAATACACAATCAAACTATTATCGAGAAATATTCTTCTTCTAATTGATCTTGTTGTTGTTTTTTGATTAAACGTGTAAGCCTAGCGCCCCGCAATGGATCTTCCCGACGCGTCGCAGTAAAACATACG
>DATNKC010000339.1:0-2178 GCA_035603615.1 Steroidobacteraceae bacterium
ATGCGCGATTTGGCGGCAACGCCGTGCAGAACAGCGTTGGTTTCGGACGTTCTATCGTAGGCCGCGAAGGCAGCATTCAACTCAAATACAAATTCTAAGTGTTGGTGTGATTCTGAATTCCGGCAGACCGCTCTAAAAAGGCGGTTTGCCGGGAGTCGCGGTAAAAATTCAGTCAGTTCGCCTGCCCAGATCCGGGACCACGTCGAATGCGACGGTGAGTCGCGGCTGTTCGCTATGGAATGGCAGCGTGCCGTGCCAGAAATACGACGGGAACAGCACCAATTGGCCTACCTCGGGTTGAAGCGAAAACTCGGCCTCTAACGAGGGCGTCGTGATCATTCCCGGCGCGCCAAAGCTTAAGATTCCTTCGGCCGTGTGTCCTGCTCGCATGCTATCGGGCAGCTGAATATAACAAGCCGAAGATATCCATCCCCGGGGATGCACGTGGCTGGTGTGATAACCGGCGCGGTGCAAACGAACCGACCAACTGCCATTGAATCGTGAGGCGCCCCGATTGCGACGCCGCAGCGGATCTTGCCCTTGGCCGATGTGATCACGGTAGCGCGCGATCGGTGCGGCAAAGCTGTGAAAGAGCGCCTGAATGACGGGATCCTGACTGCGCGAAAGATCTTGCGTGGTCTCAGTGCCCTGGCGCAGTGATTGGTAGAGGAGTCGGTGGCCGTGCGGATTGTGCAGGGCGTTCAAGCGCGAGATGAGGTCTGTCAGGAAGCTGATCAGATCAGACCACCCCGGAGGGGTTTCGAGCGCCTGCGACAGCACCATTTTGTCGTAGTCGCAGAGCGCCTCGTAGCGCGGGTCGTTCAATAGCCGCAGCGCCGTGGCTTGCATGGCAATGAGATATTGATCGTCGGGAGTGGCCTGCAGCAGGATTGCGCACTCGGTCAAAGCTGCGGCGCCCTCCCCCACACCCAAGTATGCGGCGCAAAGCAGTTTGCGCGCAGTCGGGTTATTGGGCTGCGCTCGCATGGCCTGTTGTGCGAGTTTCAGGGCGGTGACGGGTTCGAACTCCAGCGCCGCGAGTCCCGCGCGGATGAGCAACATCGGTGGGGCCTGGGGTCGTGCGGCGCGCTCGGCGAGGCACGCGTAAGCGCCGCGCGCGTCGCCCGCTCCCTGCAGCAAGACGGCTTTGGTCGCCCACAGGGCATCATCATGCTCATATTTTTCGAGTGCCTGATCCAGGACCCGCGTCGCCTCGATGATATTGCCGGTGCGCATCCAAATGAGTTGCGCCAGACTGTCGTGCGCCTCGGCGAGGCGCGGCGCCAAACTGAGACATTCGCGCAAGGCCAGCTCGGCTTGGTCGAATCGCTCCAAAGCGATGAGGCTGCGCGCATGCGTGTTGTGCAACGTCGCCGTGGGTCGCGTGCGGCCCAGCGTCTGGCGCGCTACGCGCTCGCCTTCCTCGGGCTGGTTAGCCGCATTCAACGCGACGGCCAGGGTATGAGTGAGCACAGGACTGTCCGGAGCGAGTGCTACAAGACGGCGATAGTGCGCCACCGCTTCGCTTTGGCGACCAAGAGCGGCGTACGCCGCCACATGGAGGGCCGACAATTCGTCACTGACCTTTTCGCTATTGCATAAGGGTGTCGCAATCTCGAGTGCCAATGCCGGCTGGCCCGCGTCCAGGTAGTGGCGAACCAAGAGATGCGCGGCCCGAGGGTATGGCATGGAGCCTTGGACTGCACGCTGCAACAGGGGTACGGCCTCGGCGCTGCGACCCGCCATGAGCAACAGCTCCGCCAGCGTGGTCAGTGTGGGGGGCCATCGGGGGTCGATTTCGAGCGCGCGCCGCAGCAGCGACTCAGCTTGGGCGAAGTCGCCCAAGACTTGTTTGGTGCCCGCGAACAGCCGTAAGCCTTCCACGTAGTCAGGATTTGCGCTTACCAGAGTTTCCAATTGCGAGTGCGCCGCGCCGTACTGACCGGATTGCAGCAGCGCGCTGATGCGCCGCATGGACTCAGCCAGCATGGGTGACATGGGATTCTCGCGTTCGATCGCGTGCGCGAACCTTGATCCAGGACTGCAGCGGGCCCATTGGACCTTACTCTACAGATAATTCAGATCATGTTCATCCTGGCCAGAGCGCCATGATCCAACAATTCGATCAAGGTTCCGGCCGGGTCGCGAATGAATGCGGCAAACGCCGGACGCTCGTTT
>DATNKC010000340.1:0-7870 GCA_035603615.1 Steroidobacteraceae bacterium
CCGGTCTCGCGGGCATAGATGCCAAGAATTGCGCGCACCGGAACCTGCACGGCAAAACCCACTCCGCCAAAACGAGCCTCGAAGCTCACGAAATCATTGCCCAGCTTCAGCATCTGGGTCGCGGAGAAACTGACGTTGAGGACGATCTTGCCATCCTTCACGTACTGGCGCGGGACGGTCACGCCCTCAGCGGCCGCGTCCACCACAATGTGCGGCGTTTCGCCGCTGTCGGATATCCACTCGTGCAGAGCGCGCAGCAGGTAGGGGCGCCGCGGTTTCAATGGCGCATCTCCCTTTCCGCATCGGTCAGGCACGCACGGAAGGTGGAGCGTGCAAATATGGCATTCATGTACTTCGTGATGGGCTGCGCCTGCGCCGGGAGCTCGATGCCGTATACGCGCAGACGCCACAAGATCGGCGCAATGCTCGCATCCACCAGCGAAAATTCGTCGCTCAAGAAAAACGGCTTGGCTTTGAAGACCTCGGCGCTGGCGCAAATCGCCTCGCCCAACACCTTGCGGCTGTGTTCTGCGGTCTTGCTGGCCGGATCGAGTTCGATGTCGTGCGCCAGGGCATACCAGTCGCGCTCGACCCGATACAACGCCACGCGAAATTGAGCGCGCGTCACCGGGTCGATGGGCATCAGCGGCGGATGCGGAAAGCGTTCGTCCAGGTACTCGATGATGACGCGCGAGTCGTACAGCACCAAGTCCCGGTCCACCAGCGTGGGCACGCTGTGATAGGGATTGAGGTCGATCAGATCCTCAGGTAGCGCTTGCGGGTCGACATTGACCAATTCGATGGCAATGCCTTTCTCGGCCAGAACCAGGCGCGTCCGATGGCTCCAGGGGTCAGCCGGTGCTGAAAATAGCGTCATCACCGAACGACGTGCCACTAACCGGACCTCCTCGCGATTTCAACGGGACGGCGCCCGCTCAAAGTCAGTGGACGTCCTTCCAATATTCTTTCTTCAGCATGTACGAGAATACAAAGAACACCAGCAAGAACAGCACCACAAAGATGCCCATCGACTCGCGTTTTGCCTTGATGGGTTCGGCGGCATAGTCCAAGAAATTGACGGTGTCCCGAACGTATTGATCATACTCCTCTGGCTTCATGGATCCCGGGATCATTGGGTCGACCCCTGTCAGGACCATTTTGGCGTTGCCATTCGGGTCTTTCTCGTTTTTATACGCGGGCTTTTGCAAACCCTGCCGGTAGTACAGGACATGCGGCATCGCCGTGCCCGGCAGGTATAAATTATTCACGCCCCAAGGCCGCGTCTTATCGGCGTAAAAGCCGTGCAGGTACGAATAGAGATAATTGACGCCGCGTTCGCGGGCCATCAAGGTCAAATCAGGCGGTGGTTTGCCGAACCACTCCGCCGAGTCCGCGGCCATGCCGGTGGTGATTTCCTCGAACGGCTTGGCGCCGCTGAAAATCAAATTATTGGCAAGATCCGCGTCCGGGATTTTCAAGTCCGTCGCGAGACGGTTGTAGCGCAGGTATTTGAGTGAATGGCACCCCGAACAATCGTTCATGAAATTTCGCGCACCGCGCTGCAGGGACTCGGTGTTCTTGATGTCCGTGCCCGCATCCATGAGCGGAATTTCGCCCTCTTCGGCCAACACAGTGCCGGCGCAGAGAAGTCCAAAGGCGATTAAAAGGCTGGCTTTAAGCATGTTCCGTAACCCTTTCCGGCACCGGCTTCACCTTGTCGAATTTTGTGTACCAGGGCATTAACAAAAAGAATGCAAAATAAACGGCGGTGCAGATGCGCGCCAGAATCGGATAGATGCCCGACGGCGGTTTCATGCCGCAGACCGCCAGGCAGATAAACGACAGCGCAAACAGCGCCAGCATCACCTTGTAGATAGGACCCTTGTAGCGGATCGAGCGCACCGGCGATCGATCAAGCCAGGGCACGAAAAACAGCACCAGGACCGCCGCGCCCATCACCATCACTCCCCACACCTGCGTGCCGAAAGCCGATGGAATGGCGCGCAACATGGCGTAGAACGGCGTGAAGTACCACACCGGCGTGATGTCGGGTGGGGTTTGCAGCGGATTGGCCCCTTCGAAATTCGGCGACTCCAGGAACAGGCCGAAGAAATTCGGCGCGAAGAAAATCACAGCCGCAAAGATGATCAAAAATCCGGCCGTGCCCATCAAGTCCTTGACGGTGTAATAAGGATGAAAAGGCACGCCGTCCAACGGATGCCCGTCGGCATCCTTGTACTTCTTGATGTCGATGCCATCCGGATTGTTGGAACCCACCTCGTGCAGCGCCATGATGTGCGCGACAACCAAGAAAACCAGCGCCAGGGGCAGCGCCGCCACGTGCAGGGCGAAAAATCGATTCAAGGTGGGATCCGCAATGTTGTAGTCGCCGCGAATCCATTCGACCAAGGTGCTGCCGATCACCGGCAGGCTGCTGAACAATGACACGATGACCTGCGCGCCCCAAAAGCTCATGTTGCCCCAGGGCAGCACATACCCCATGAAGGCTTCCGCCATGAGCAATAAAAAGATCAAGCAGCCGAAGATCCAGACGAGTTCCCGCGGCTTGCGATGCGAGCCGTACAACAGCGCGCGGAACATGTGCAGGTAAATCACGATGAAGAAAGCGGATGCACCGGTGGTGTGCATGTAGCGGATCAGCCAACCCCACTCGACATCCCGCATGATGTATTCGATGGAAGCGAACGCCTCGGTCGCCGATGGCTTGTAGCTCATCGTGAGAAAAATACCGGTCACGATTTGGTTGGCGAGCACCAGCAGCGACAGTGCACCGAAGAAGTACCAAAAATTGAAATTCTTCGGCGCGTAGTACTCGGCGACGTGATCCTTCCACAGTTTCGTCAGCGGAAAGCGCTGATCGATCCAGCCAATCAATCCTTTGCCGGTACCGGCGGTCTCGGGTGCTGCGGCCATCGCTTACCTCTTACTTTACGAAACGGGTTTAGAAGCGTCGTCGACGCCGATGACAATGCGCGCATTCGCAGAGATTGCGTACGGCGGCACGGTCAGGTTTTTCGGCGCCGGCATGCTTTTGAACACGCGGCCCGACAAGTCGTATTTCGAACCGTGGCAGGGGCAATAGAAGCCTCCGGGCCAGTTCGCACCTAGGTCAGCACCCGCAACTTGGAACGAATCGTTGGGCAAGAAGGCGCCCAACGGCGAGCAGCCCAAGTGCGTGCATACAGCGAGGCCCACCCAGTACTCGGGATTCCGCGCGCGCACCGCGCCAGTCGCTTTAATGTAGGCTGGCTGTAGCGAGTCATCGGATTTCGGATCCGCGAGGATGTCATCGTGGCCGCCCAATTGGTCGACCACCGCCTTGACGCGGCGTACGACGAACACCGGCTGACCACGCCACACCACTTTCAACATTTGGCCCGCTTCGAGTTTCGACGCATCGACATCGACCGGCGCCCCCAAGGCTTTGGCGCGCGCACTGGGGTTCCATGACGCGATGAAGGGTATTGCGGCAAACGCGGCGCCGATCACGCCCGTACCGACCGTGGCTGCCGTCAGCAAGCGGCGGCGGCTGTGGTCTACCTCTTCACTCATGCGGTTACCCTCGAAAATTGTTGACAAATCTTCACGCAAACCCCTATGGCGTCAGTGTTTCCCAAAGAATATTGGGAGCGCATTATACACAGTTACGTGGGCACCCCTTAAGCCTCGAGGAGCGATATTAATTGCAGGACACTCGCGTCCTCGTGAGTTTTTTGATCAGGGCGGTCGTGGTCGGCCTGGCCGTGGCATTTCTCGTGGTTTGGTGGAACCCAACGTTGTTGGGTGCACACAGCGCCCGTACGCCGCCGGCACCTGTGACGCCTTCGCCCGCGGCGCCGAGCGCCTCGCCCACTGCGCTCCCCTCGCCCACTGCGCTCGCCTCGCCCGCGGCGCTCGCCTCGGCCGCCGCGGCGCCCGCGGCTCCGGTGGTCATGCAGAGTTTTGCGGATTCGGTGGCGCGCGCGGCGCCGGCCGTGGTCAATATTTACACGGCACGGGTGGTGCGCGAGCGCACGCAGGCAGCCCCCTTGAATCAATTGTTCGGCGACTACTGGCCAAGTTATCGTCAGCGCGTCGAGCGCAGCCTAGGATCGGGCGTGATCGTCGATGCCATGGGCACCATTGTAACGAATCAGCATGTGATCGCCGGCGCCGATTCGATCCGGGTGCAGCTTGCGGATGGACGTATCGCCGACGCCACGGTCGTCGGGCAAGACCCTGACACGGATCTGGCCATCCTCGATCTCGAGATCGGCAACCTGCCCATCATGCCGTTGGGTCGATCCGATACCCTGCGGGTCGGCGATATCGTGCTCGCCATCGGCAACCCCTATGGCGTGGGCCAGACCGTGACTCAGGGTATCGTCAGCGCAACCGGCCGCGGTCAGTTGGGCCTGGCGACGTTTGAAAATTTTATTCAAACCGATGCGGCCATCAATCTCGGCAACTCCGGCGGCGCACTCATCGATGCGCATGGCGATCTGGTCGGCATCAATACGGCTGTGCTCAATCGAGCCAATGGCGGACCTGAGGGTATCGGCTTTGCAATTCCCGTCAATCTGGTGCGCGGTGTGATGGAACAAATTCTCATGAACGGCCACGTGGTGCGCGGCTGGCTGGGATTCGTGCCGCAGGACTTGAGCGAAGAGCAATCGGCACAGATCGGCACCGCGGGCGGCGGCGTCACCGTGGTCAACATCATGGTCAACAGCCAAGCTTATGGGGCCGGCGTGCGGCCCGGCGATCTGGTCACCGCGTTAGGGGGCGAAGTGGTGCACAACGCGCAAGATCTGGTGGCGCGCGTTTCCTCGCTGAAACCCGGCGCCGAAGTCGAACTCGAAGGCCGGCATGCGCGGCAAGGCTACAAACTCAAATTGACCGTGCTGGAGCGCCCCACCCGGCCCATCCAACAGCGTTGAGGCGCGCGTATGAGGCGCGCGCTCGAGGCCACAGCCCTCAAGGCGTGCGCCGGATTTTCGCCCCCAGTTGCTGGAGTTTTTCCTCGATCGCCGCATAGCCGCGATCGATATGATAGATGCGCTCGATATCGGTGCGGCCGTCGGCCACCAGCGCGGCGAGCACCAAGCTCGCCGAAGCGCGCAAATCCGTCGCCATCACGGGTGCCGCGGTCAGGCGTTCGACGCCCTTGATGATGGCGGTGTTGCCCTCCAGGCGGATTTCCGCGCCCATGCGCCGCATTTCCAGCATGTGCATGAAGCGGTTCTCAAAAATCGTTTCGATGATGGTGCCGACGCCGTTCGCCACGGTGTTGAGCGCCGCGAATTGCGCCTGCATGTCGGTGGGGAAAGCCGGATACGGTGCCGTGCGAATATCGACGGCCGTGGGCCTTTTCCCTCGCATGTCGACTTCGATCCACGAGTCGCCCACCTCAACACCGGCGCCGGCCTCCTTGAGCTTGTCGATGACGGCATCCACGTGCTCCGGGCGCGTATTTTTTACACGAATGTGGCCGCCGGTGATGGCGCCCGCCACCAGATACGTGCCCGTTTCAATTCGATCCGGCAGAACTTCATAGGCCGTGCCGCTCAAGCGCTTCACGCCCTCGATGACGATTCGGTCGGTGCCCGCACCCTTGATCTTGGCGCCCATGGCAATCAAGAAATTCGCAAGATCAACCACCTCGGGCTCGCGCGCGGCGTTCTCCAGGACCGTCTCGCCCTCGGCCAAGGTCGCTGCCATCATGAGATTTTCCGTGCCGGTGACCGTGACCGTCTCGAGCACCAGGCGCGCGCCTTTTAACCTAGCGGCGCGGGCTTTGATATAGCCGTTCTCGATGTGAATGTCGGCGCCCATGGCCTGCAGGCCGGCGACGTGAATGTTGACCGGACGCGCGCCAATCGCGCAGCCGCCCGGCAAAGACACATCCGCGGCGCCGAAGCGCGCCAACAGAGGTCCCAGCACCAAGATGGATGCGCGCATGGTCTTGACGAGTTGGTAGGGTGCGAAATATTCCTTGATGGTCGAGGCATCGACTTCGATGCGCATCTTTTCATCGACGGTCACCGACACGCCCATGCGCCCGAGCAGCTCGATCATGGTCGTGACGTCCTGCAGATGCGGCACATTCGACACGGTCACCGGACCGTCGGCCAACAAGCAGCCGGCGAGAATGGGCAGCGTCGCGTTCTTGGCGCCGGAGATGCGGATCTCGCCCTCGAGCGCGATGCCGCCATGAATTTGTAGTTTATCCACGGCCCTGCCTTGCGTACTCATCCGGCGTGAACACCTGCAGCGCGAGGGCGTGAATTTCCTTGCCCACTGCCGCGCCCAGTGTTGAATACACCATTTGATGGCGCTGGATGGGCTTCTTGCCGATGAACGCGGGCGCGATGACCACGGCCTCGAAGTGCACATTGTCCTCGCTGGTCACCATGGCATGACTGCCGCCCAAACCATCCTCGATCAGTTGTGCTACCTGTTGTGGATTCATGCCGTCTCCTAAAAATTCACACAAGCTTACCTGTATTATTCGAAGATGAATTCCGACTACACCGATGAGGGCCTGGTCGAGCTCGGCCGCCAGGCGCTTTCCGTCGAAATCGACGGTCTGCGCGCGCAGCTGCCCCGTCTCGGGACGGATTTTGCACGCGCCTGCCGGATTTGTCTTAACTGCCGGGGCCGTATCGTGGTGACCGGCATGGGAAAGTCCGGCCATATCGGCGGGAAAATCGCCGCCACCCTCGCCAGCACCGGCACGCCGTCGTTTTTCGTCCATCCCGGCGAGGCCAGCCACGGCGATATCGGGATGATCACACGCGACGATGCGGTGCTGGCACTGTCGAATTCCGGCGAAACGACTGAAATTCTCACCATACTGCCGGTGATCAAGCGGCTCGGCGTTCCCTTGATTGCCTTTACGGGAAATTCGGATTCCGCGCTGGCGCGCATCGCCACCGTGCATTTGGACATCCGGGTGCCGGCGGAGGCCTGCCCCCTGAACCTCGCGCCCACCGCCAGCACCACGGCGGCGCTGGCCGTCGGCGATGCACTGGCCGTCGCGCTATTGAAGGCGCGCGGTTTCACCGAACAGGACTTCGTGCGTTCGCATCCAGCCGGCGCCTTGGGGCGCCGCCTCCTCTATGTGAAGGACGTGATGCGCAGCGGCGGGCAGATACCGACGGTTCGAGTCGACACCACGCTCGCTGAAGCATTACCGGAAGTCACCTCGAAAGGTCTCGGCATGACCGCGATTGTCGATGACTCGATGCGCGTGCTCGGCGTGTTCACGGACGGCGATTTACGCCGCGCGCTCGATCGCCCGGCGGATTTGCATGCCACACGCATGGAGCAAGTGATGACCGCGGGACCGAAGTCCGTGCTGCCCTCCACGCTCGCCGCCGAGGCCGTACACTTGATGGAGACCAACCGTATTACGTCGCTGATCGTACTCGATGATAAGGGCAAATTGGTCGGTGTGCTCCACGTGCACGACCTGCTGCGCGCGGGCGTATTTTGAAAGCACGCGCCGCGACGCCGCTTGCGAAGATCCAGCTGCTGATCTTGGACGTCGACGGCGTTTTGACCGACGGGCGGCTGTACTTCGGCCCCAAGGGAGAAGCACTCAAGGTCTTTCACGTGCGCGACGGCCATGGCATCAAGCTGCTCATGTCCGCCGGCGTGCAGGTGGCAGCCTTCAGCGGCCGACGCTCCGCGGCGGCGGCGGCGCGATTGCGCGAACTGCGCGTCCCCACCGTGGTCCAAGGCTGCAGCGACAAGCTCTTGGCATTGCATACGCTGACGAAGCGTCTTAAGGTCGACCCTCTGAATTGCGCTTGCATCGTCGATGACACACCCGATCTGCCGCTGATGTCGGCGGTCGGGCTGGCGG
>DATNKC010000341.1:0-3209 GCA_035603615.1 Steroidobacteraceae bacterium
GCTCGCGGAACAGCACCACCAAAATCGCCAGACCGATCGCCGCCTCGGCAGCCGCGACCGTCAGAATGAAAAATACGAAGATCTGCCCGGCGATATCGCCGCGGAAGCGCGAAAACGCGACGAAATTGAAATTCACCGCCAGCAGCATGAGTTCAATGCACATCAGCAGGACGATGATGTTCTTCCGATTCAAGAACACGCCGGCCACCGCGATGGCGAACAAGATTCCCGACAGCGCGAGCACATAGGTGAGAGAGATCATGGTCTTTTCTCGGAGGCCATTTTGACCACTCGAACCCGGTCTTTGGCCCGCACCGCCACCTGCTTCGCGATGTCTTGGGGTTTGCCTCCCTTGCGTTGCCGCAGGGTCAAGACGATGGCCGCGACGCTCGCCACCAGCAGGATCACCGCGGCGACCTGCGCGGGATAGGCATAGCGGGTGAACAGCTGCACGCCTAAATCGCGCGTATTCGAATAGTCAGCCGCGATTGCCGGCGCGGTTTTCAAGGCCGCGCCGCCCAGATGTTTGACGACGATGACGTTGATCATGGCAAACACCACGAAGCCCGCCACCGCCACGGTCAACGGCCAGTAGCCGACGAAATCCTTGCGCAACTGCTCCAGATTGATATCCAGCATCATGACGACGAACAGGAACAGCACCATCACGGCGCCCACATACACCAGCACGAGCACGATCCCCAAGAACTCGGCGTCGAGCAGCACCCAGATGACGGCGCTGTTGAAGAAGCACAGCACCAAGAGCAGTGCCGAGTACACCGGATTGCGCGACAGAATCACTCCCAAGGCCGCGCCCACGAGCACCGTGGCGAAAATAAAGAACAGAATCGTCGGAAACATCAGCGATACCGCGCATCGGCGGCACGATCCGCCGCAATCATGGCTTCATAGCGCTCGCCAATGCCAAGCAACTTATCCTTGCTCATGATGTTCTCGCCGCGCTTCTCCATGTGATATTCGTGTATCCGCGTCTCGACGATGGCATCGACGGGGCACGCCTCCTCGCAAAAGCCGCAGTAGATGCACTTGAATAAATCGATGTCATAGCGGGTGGTGCGCCGAGTGCCGTCGCTCGCCACATCCGATTCGATCGTGATCGCGAGCGCAGGACACACCGCCTCGCACAGCTTGCAGGCAATGCAGCGCTCTTCGCCGTTCGGATAGCGCCGCAGCGCATGCAAGCCGCGAAAGCGGCTGCTCTGCGGTGCCTTCTCTTCCGGGTAGTTCAACGTGATCTTGGTCGCAAACATGCTTTTCAGCGTGACCCAGAGCCCCTGCAAGAGCTCCCAGAGCAGGAATGTCTTGATGAAACTGCGCAGACCTTGCATTACGGAAACCCCTTCCACGGGCCCACGTGGGCGTAGACCATCACCATTTCAACCAACAACCAGACCAGTGTGACCGGGATCAGCGCCTTCCAACCCAGGCGCATGATCTGATCGTAGCGGTAACGAGGGAAGGTCGCACGAAGCCACAGAAACGTGAACATGAAAAAGAACACCTTGGGCGCGAGCCAGAAGAAGCTCGGCTGCGCGAGCCACGAGTCCGCGGGCAGCCAGCCATCGAGCGGCGACAGCCAGCCGCCGAAGAAAAAGATCGACGTCAAAGTGGAAATCAAAATCATGTTGACGTATTCGGCGACAAAGAACAGCGCGAACGCCATGCCGGAATAATCGACGTGAAACCCGGCGACGATTTCCGATTCGCCCTCGGCGACATCGAACGGGGCGCGATTGGTCTCCGCGACGCCCGAAATGAAATACACGATGAATAGCGGGAACAGCCAGGTCCAGTTCCAACCGAACATCCCCGACTGCCGGTGAATGATCTCGCCAATATTCAGGCTGCCCGAGGCCATCAGTACGCCCACCATGGCGAACCCCATGGCGATTTCGTAGGCGACGATTTGCGCCGCGGAGCGCATCGCCCCCAAGAAAGCGTATTTAGAATTCGCCGCCCAACCGGCCAGGATGATGCCGTAGACCCCCATCGAGGTGAGCGCCAACACATACAAAAGGCCGGCATCGATGTTCGCGAAGGCGTGTTCGGGACGTAAGGGGATCACCGCCCACAGCGCGAGCGCCGGAACCAAGGCGAGGAATGGCGCCACGCGAAACAAAAAGCCATTCGCGTCCGCCGGGATCATGATCTCCTTGAATATGAGCTTCATCACGTCGGCGAAGGGCTGACCAAAACCCCACGGGCCGACGCGATTCGGTCCGCGGCGGTATTGCATCCAACCGATGACTCTGCGCTCCGCCAGGGTATAAAACGCCATGACCAAAATGACTGAAATCATCACGATCAAAGTCTGCACCGCGAGCAACAAGGGCGTGGTCCAGTACGGCGTGATGTAGCCGGAGATCCAATCGCGTAGCGGCGTCCAATCCCACATGGCTAGAGCACGGCGCGGGTGAGGCGCCCGTCCTTGGTTTTTTGCAGCGGCTCGGAACCGCGCACCAGCAGATCAGTTTGGTACGGCGGGATCTCCACCCAGGAACCTTTCGGAATCTCGCCGTTCGGTATGGCGCCCCCCGCTGCTGCTCGCGCGGCCTCGAGGCGCGCGCCGCACAGCGCTTTCAATGCCTCGCGAATCTCATCGGAGCTGTTGTATTCGATGCCCTGCAGGTTCAGCAAGTTGCCCAGCACGCGCAGCACTTTCCATCCGGGTCGGCTTTCGCCCGGCAACTTCGCCGCGCCCGCCCAGCTCTGCCAGCGTCCCTCCGCATTCACGTACGTGCCCGAGGTTTCGGCAAACGTGCCAATGGGCAGCACCACATGCACGACACCGCGCAAGGATTCCGGTAAATGCGAGGTCACGGCAACCACCAAGTCCGCGGCCGCCAGGGCCGAGGAATCAACGGCGAAATCGTTGGCGGGCTCGATGGCGCCGAACAGCACATAGGCCTTGAGCGGTGCATCCAACATCTGTCGCGCCGACAAGCCGGCGAGCGCAAGCGGCGTACCTCCGGATTCCCGATGCGGCACGGCGCCCGCAAGATAGGCACCGGCGGCGTTCGGCCCCTCGGTCACAAAGCCAACGCTGGCCCCGCATAACTCCGCCAGCGCCACGCTCAAAGCCTTTAGCTGCGAGTAGGCGGGATGACGCTGAGCCAGCGTCCCCAAAATCACGGCCCGCCGGGATCCATGCGACAGGGCGGCCACCAGGGATTTGTGAGCATCCGTCA
>DATNKC010000342.1:0-14861 GCA_035603615.1 Steroidobacteraceae bacterium
TCGGTCGTGAAGCTGACCGTGACGGACTGTTTGCCGCCGCCGATTGCGGCATCGACCTCGCCGCTGGGCGAAAGGGAAGCGATGACATTGTTCGAGGCGGTCGAGGCATAGGCCAGCGTCAGACAGGGACCCGGCGTTCTCGGCAAGCCGGCGTTGTCGACGTAGACACAGTCGAGCGTCAATGTGCCGCTTTCGATCGCAATGGGGGCAAAGGTCAGGGTCAGAACGCAGCCGCTGCCGGCTCCGACATTCGCGCAGGTCAGACTGCTCGGCGCGCTCCAATCCGCGGGTAGCGTGCCTAAGCTGCCATACACCGAAAAGCCCGTGAGCGGCAGCCCGTCCGCGGAGGTGAAGGTAATGCTGATGGTCTGGCTGGTGCCGACGGCAACACTTACAGAACCGACCGAGGCTGTGGCGGAAACCGTGTTATCCGTACCGCTGACACCGCCGCCGACGGGCGCCGCCTTCGGCGGCGTGACCGGCGCTACGGGCATGGTCCCGCCCGTCCCCGTGGGTTGGATCGTGCCGCTTTCGCTGCCCATGGAGGTTGATCCGCAGGCACTCAATATCGGCAGCGACAAGACTCCCAGCAGCAGCCATCTATGGCCTAGTAGCATGATTCCCCACCTCAAGGGCAGTGTCGTACAAATCGAACGTCTCGTACCTGCGACGCCCATCGAAGCGCTAGAAAGGTATGCTGGGGAGGGATAACCAGGTGTGAACTGCGTCACGCGGCGAGGCGCGATTCGCTTATCGTCAAATTAGATTTTCCAACACCGCCGCGCAGCGGCGCGGTGCGCGCGAATGTTGGACAAACGCTACACGTTACTCAGCGATTTAGCGAGTCAATTGCCTTCTTGTCGACGTTGAGCGCCGCCTCGTGAATCGCTTCGGACAACGTGGGATGCGCATGAATCGTGCGCTGAATGTCTTCGGTGCTCGCCGAATATTCCATCGCCAGCACGGCTTCACTGATCAATTCACCGGCCATCGGTCCGATCACATGGATGCCGAGCACTTCATCGTCGTCCTTCGCGGAAACAATCTTGGCCATGCCGGCACCTGCTTCCATTGCGCGCGCGCGGCCGCTGGCGGCAAAGGGGAATGTGCCGGTTTTATAGGGCCGGCCGCTCGCCTTCACCTGCTCTTCGGTCTGCCCCACCCAGGCAATTTCCGGCTGGGTGTAGATCACCGAGGGGATCACTTTGTAGTTCACGTGGCCATAATGATTGGCAATCAGATCGGCGACCATCACGCCCTCCTCCTTGCCCTTGTGCGCGAGCATGGGACCGCGCACCACATCGCCGATCGCCCACACATTGGGCGCGCTGGTGCGGCACTGCTCATCGACCTTGATGAAGCCTCGCTCGTCCACCTCGACGCCGGTACCCTCCGCCAGCAATCCTTCGGTGAATGGCCGGCGCCCGACCGCGACAATGAGCTTGTCCACTTGCAACGAGTGCTCGCCTTGCGCATCGGTGTAAGTGACATCCACGACCTCGCCCGACACCGCGGCGCTGGAGACCTTGGCGCCCAATTTGATATCCAGCCCTTGTTTTTTGAAGTGCCGCTGCGCTTCCTTCGCTATCGTTTGGTCGACCATGGGCAGGAACGTTTCCAGCGCTTCGAGTACGACGACTTCGCTGCCGAGCCGGCGCCACACACTGCCGAGCTCAAGACCGATAACGCCGGCGCCGATGACGCCGAGCCGCTTCGGGACGGCATCGAACTCCAAAGCATTCCAGGAGTCGACAATGTACTTGCCATCATGCGGCACGGACCTTAGGCGGATGGGTATCGACCCTGAAGCCAGGACCACATTCTTGGCTTCGAGCGTCTTCTCGGTGCCGTCCGCAGCCTTCACCAACACCTTGTTGCCCGGAAGCAATCGTCCATGCCCCTGGATACCGACCACACCGTTGGCCTTGAACAGTGCATTGATCCCATTGGTCATGGTCTTGACGATGGAGGCACGCCGCTTTTGCATCGCGCCCAAATCGAGCGTGAGCGCGCCGATCTGGATACCGTGGATCGAGAACTCGTCCTTGGCACGCTGGAATAGCTCAGAAGATTCCAGCAGCGCCTTGGACGGAATGCAGCCGGCGTTCAGGCAAGTGCCGCCAAAAGCATAACTGCCGTCGGTGTTCTGCCACTCATCCACGCAGGCCACTTTCAATTTGTTTTGTCCGGCGCGAATCGCGGCCGGATAGCCCGCCGGTCCCGCACCAACAACCACAACATCGTAAACGTCACTCATATATGCAGCACCATGCGCGCCGGATCCTCCAAACACTGCTTCACCGTCACCAAAAACTGCACCGCCTCGCGGCCGTCGATGATGCGGTGGTCATAGGTCAGGGCGATGTACATCATCGGCCGTACCACGACCTGGCCGTCCACGACGACCGGCCGATCCTGAATCTTGTGCATACCCAATATGGCGCTCTGCGGGGAATTAACAATGGGCGTCGACATCAGAGAGCCGAAAACGCCGCCGTTGGTAATGGTAAAGGTGCCCCCGGTGAGCTCTTCGATGGTGATGGAACCGGCACGTGCACGCGACGCAAAGTTGGCGATCGACTTTTCGATGTCCGCAAAACTCAGTTGATCCGTATCGCGCAATACCGGCACGATCAAACCGCGGTCGGTGGAAACGGCCACGCCGATATCGAAATACTCGTGATATACGATGTCATTGCCGTCCACCGAGGCATTGACCGACGGAAATTTCTTCAGCGCCTCGACGCACGCCTTGGCGAAGAAGGACATGAAGCCGAGCTTCACGCCGTACTGCTTCTCGAATTGATCCTTGTAGCGCGAGCGCAGCTCATTCACCGCCTGCAAGTCGACTTCGTTGAACGATGTCAACAGCGCCTGGGTTGCCTGCGCCTGAACCATGCGCTCTGCGATACGCGCACGCAGCCGCGTCATGGGCACGTGCTGCTCCGCTCGGTTGCCGCGCGCGCTAGGCGCGGGAACGAATTGCACCGGAGCTGCCTTGGCAGCGGGGCTTGGCGCGGCGCCCTCCTTCGCCGACAAATAATTCACGACGTCGGACTTTGAAACGCGGCCGTCGCGCCCCGATCCGGCCACCGTTTTCGGGTCGACCTTGTTCTCTTCGGCCACGCGCTTCGCCGCGGGACTGAGCTTGCCGCCCGCCTCCGGCTTCGCGCTTTCCTTCGCCGATGCATCCTTCGCCACCGTATCCGCCGCAGACGCCGTGGCGCCGCTCGATGCCGCCAAAATCGCCGGCGCGCTGGCGCCGGGAACCGCCGCAGCGCTGGCTGTCTCATCGATGACCGCCAAGAGTTGACCGCTGGTCACCGTGGTGCCATCGGTCAATTTAATCTCCCTGAGGACTCCGGCGACCGGAGCAGGCACCTCGAGTACGACTTTGTCAGTCTCGAGATCGACCAGATTTTCATCCCGCACGACGCTGTCGCCAGGCTTCTTGTGCCACGAGACCAACGTAGCGTCGGCCACCGACTCCGGCAGCTGCGGCACGCGAACTTCAATTGTCATGACCCTGTCCTAGTTTGAGCGGCAGCCGGCACGCGAATGGTTTGTCGGGAGGTCTCTTCCGGCGGCGCGCCCTGCAATGCCGCGGTGACCAAGTTTTTCTGCTGCTCCTCGTGAAGCGCGGCGATGCCGGTCGCAGGCGCCGCGGCTCCGGCGCGCCCCGCATACAGCAGCTCGTGATGTTCACCGAGCTTGGACTGCAGGCGATGGCGGATTTGATACCAGCTGCCTTGATTCTGCGGCTCTTCCTGACACCAGACGATCTCGCGCGCGTTCGAATACTTCTGCACGATCGCCTCGTATTCCTCCGATGGAAAGGGATACAGCTGTTCGACGCGAACGATCGCCACGCTCTCTGCCTTTGATTCGCGCCGCGACTTCAGCAAGTCGAAGTAAACCTTGCCGCTGCAGAACACGATGCGCGTCACGGCAGAAGGCCTGATATCGTCGATCTCATCGATCACGGTCTGAAATCCGCTGCCCGACAACTCCTCCAGGCGCGACACCGACAAGGGATGCCGCAACAAGCTCTTGGGCGTCATGATGACGAGCGGCTTGCGCAACGGGCGCAGCATCTGCCTGCGCAGCAAGTGAAACATTTGCGCCGGCGTCGAGGGCACACACACCTGCATGTTGAACTCGGCGCACAGCTGCAAAAACCGCTCCAGGCGCGCGGAGGAATGTTCCGGGCCCTGACCTTCATAGCCATGGGGCAGGAACAAGGTGATGCCGGATACGCGGCCCCACTTCGCTTCGCCTGAACTGATGAACTGATCGATGACGATCTGCGCGCCGTTGCTGAAGTCGCCGAACTGGCCTTCCCAAATGGTCAGGCAACGCGGCTCGGTGGTCGAGAATCCGTACTCGAATCCCATCACGGCCAACTCGGACAGCACCGAATCGGTCACCGTGAATTTTGGCTGATTCGAGGCAATGTGCTGTAGCGGCACGTACGAGCGCCCGGTGGCCTGGTCATGCAGGACGGCGTGGCGATGGAAAAAAGTCCCTCGGCCGCTGTCTTGTCCGGTGAGACGAATTGGATAGCCTTCCTGCACCAGGCTCGCGTAGGCAAGATTCTCGGCGCAGCCCCAATCCAAGGCCAGATCGCCGTTTACCATCTTCTCCCGCGCCTGCATGATGGCAAGCACTCGCGGATGTAATTTCCAGTCCGTTGGATAGGTCGTAATCGCCTTCCCCAAGGCGCGTAAGCGCGGCATATCCACGCCGGTCTTCACCGGCTCCCAGTCCGCGCCCAAGTACTCGCTCCAATCGACCGTGTAACGATTGCCGATCAACCCCAAGGCGGCGCGCGCCTGTGGCTTGCCCTCGTCCAACCCGTTGCGGTACTGCTCCATCAGGGCGGCGGCTTCCGCCGCGCTCAAGATCCCCTCCGCGGCGAGCTTGTCCGCGTACAGCTGACGCACCGTGGGCTTCTTGCGGATGATCTGGTACATGAGCGGCTGCGTCGCGGCCGGCTCGTCGGCTTCGTTGTGCCCATGCCGGCGATAGCAGACCAGATCGATGACCACATCCTTGTGGAACTTCATGCGGTAGTCGAGCGCGAAGCGCGTGACGAAGCACACCGCCTCGGGATCGTCGGCGTTCACGTGCAGGATCGGCGCTTCGATCATCTTGGCGACATCGGAGCAATACAATGTCGAGCGCGCGTCGCGCGGGTCGCTGGTTGTGAACCCGATCTGGTTGTTGATAATGATGTGAATCGTGCCGCCGGTATAAAAGCCGCGCGCTTGCGACAGCTGCAGGGTCTCCATGTTCACGCCCTGTCCGGCGAATGCGGCATCGCCGTGAATCTGCACCGGCAGCACTTTATCGCCCAGTGCATCGCCGCGCCGTTCCTGACGCGCGCGCGCCGATCCTTCGACCACCGGATTCACCACCTCCAAATGCGAGGGGTTGAAGGCGAGTGCCACGTGCACATTGCCGGATCCGGTCTTCAGGTCGGCGGAAAACCCCTTGTGGTATTTGACATCGCCGGAGCCGCGCAATTTGGCGAGGTCATACTGGCCTTCGAACTCGCTGAATAAATCCTTCGGCGACTTGCCGAGCAGATTCACCAGCACATTGAGCCGGCCGCGATGGGCCATGCCGATAATGGTTTCCTCGACGCCGCCTTTGCCGCCGTATTGAACCAGATAGTCCAGCAACGGCATCAAACTATCGCCGCCCTCCAGCGAGAAGCGCTTCTGACCGACGTACTTGGTGTGCAGGTAGCGTTCCAAGCCTTCCGCCGCGGTCAACTGCCAAAGAATATTTCTCTTCTCCTCGACGCTGAAGCGATGCTGCATCCTGCCGACTTGGAAGCTGTCTTGCAGCCACAGGCGCTCTTCCGTATCCGACACGTGCGCAAATTCCGCGCCGATGGTGTCGGTGTAAATGAACTTGAGGTCACGAAGAATATTTTTGAGTGCGGTGCGCTCAGGGATGGCGTGATTGCGGCTGCCGGTAAAAAATTCCGTATCCAGATCCGCCTCGGACAGACCGAAATACTGCAAGTCGAGGACATAGGGCTTGGCGCGCTCCTGCAAGCCCAAAGGATCCAGTTTGGCGATCAAGTGGCCGCGGTTGGCGTAAACCTGAATGAGGCGTGAGACCGCGCCCTGCTTGGCGCTGGCCCCATCCGATGGAGCACCCTTGGGCGTGGCTGCCGCCGCGCCGGCCGGCATTTGAGCGCGGGCCAACAGGCGCTCGCGTATCGGGCCATGGGCAATTTCTGCACCGCTCCCCGGCAGGTCCTTAAAATAGCTCACCCACGCCGGGTCGAGGCTGCTGGGGTCTCGCAAGAACTGTTCGTAGAGATCTTCAATGAACCCGGCGTTTCCGCCGGACAGCGCCGTGGTCGCTAATTGGTCGGCAAGTGATTGACTCATGAGTGCAGCGGTTTGTTAAAAACCTCAATTACATCAATATGATAAAGGGGGGAGAATGGCTCCAAACAGCGCCCTAGTCTAGCCGAAGGCGGCATAATATGGAACGTGATGGCGGGGTTAGGATTTACAAGACCGGCAGGTCGCTCGAGCCGTGCAGCATCCAAATTTCGTAGCCAATGAGCCAGAAATAGACCACCAAGACGGCGTACAGCACCAGATCGACCCGTAGCACGCGCATAAATCGATAGCGAGACAGAAACACCAGACCGACGATGCTGACACCGGTCATGGCCATTTTGAACGCCGCAAACGTGGCCACGTTGCGGTATACCAGCACGGCCATGATGGGATTGACCTCGTTGGCTCCCTGCAGCAGCAATATGCCGGTCAGGAATGCATCCGTTGCGCTCAATAGCAAGATACCGATCGACACCGCCAGCAGGTGGGCGGAATACCAATCAACGGGGTGAAAGCGAGAGTCGTCCAGACGTCGTGCCGGCCGCCGCCGACGCGGGTTGAAGCTGCCGTAAAAAATCGACCAAACGACTCGATGACGCCGATCAGTACGATTGCGGCGATCAGAACCCCAAGCTGGCGGCAGCGCCGCAGTCCCTTCCCTCATCCTGACCACTATCCCGACTTGCCACGCTTAGGCCAAGCCCAATGCGTCATAATACCGATGCGCGGGCGACTATTTTTTTGTCAAGCCGTCACGAGCTTCGCCATGAAGTCGCTGACCGGCATGGCCATTAACGCCTTGCGATCCGCGAACATCGCCTTGATCGATTCGGTCTGCCTGGGTTGGAAGTGCGCGGCCACGCTGCTCTCGAATTTCTTGACCAGTACGGGCATTCCCTCAGCGCGCCGCTTGCGATGTCCGATCGGGAAATCCACCGCCACGCGCTCACTGCTCGAGCCGTCCTTGAAGAACACCTGCACGGCGTTGCCGATGTAACGCTTTTGGGGGTCGTAGTAGTCTTTCGTGAACTCAGCGTTTTCCTTAACCTGCATCTTGGCGCGCAGCGCGTCCACGCGCGGATCGGCGGCGACGGCATCTTCGTAATCAGAGGCCTCCAGCCTGCCGAACAGCAGCGGAATGGCGACCATGTATTGGATGCAATGATCGCGATCCGCTGGATTCGCAAGCGGTCCCGTCTTGTCGATGATGCGAACACCCGGCTCCTGGGTCTCGATCACCACGCGGTCAATCTGATCGAGCCTTGCCGCGATCTGCGGGTGCAGCGTCATCGCCGCTTCGACCGCGGTCTGTGCGTGAAACTCCGCCGGATACGAAATCTTGAATAACACGTTCTCCATCACGTAGCTCCCCAGCGCCTGCGGCAATACCACGGGTTTTCCCTTGAACAACACGTCTTGGAAGCCCCATGTCTTGGCGGACAGCGCCGAGGGATAGCCCATCTCGCCTTTGAGCGCAATCAGCGCAAGGCGCACCGCCCGGCTGGTCGCATCGCCCGCGGCCCAGCTCTTGCGCGAACCGGTGTTCGGCGCATGCCGATAGGTTCGCAGCGCTCCGCCGTCGATCCATGCATTCGAAACGGCATTGATAATCTGCTCGCGCGTGCCGCCCAGCATGGCGGTCACGACGGCCGTGGAGGCAACCCGCACGAGGAGCACATGATCCAATCCGACTCGATTGAAGCTGTTCTCCAAGGCAAGCACGCCTTGAATTTCATGCGCCTTGACCATGCCGGTGAGCACATCGCGCACCACCATGCGTTTGCCGCCGCGTGACAGATAATCGGCCACTGCAAGGATGCCGCCCAGATTATCCGAAGGATGGCCCCACTCCGCGGCCAGCCAGGTGTCATTGAAATCCAACCAGCGAATCATGGCGCCGATGTTGAACGCCGCGTTGATGGGATCCAGTTCGTAGGCGGTTCCCGGAACCCTGGCGCCATTCGTCAGCGTCGCGCCCGGCACCACCGGCCCCATGAGCTTGGTGCACGCGGGATATTTCAATGCCTGAAAACCGCAAGCCAAGGTATCCATCAAGCAATAGCCGGCGGTTTCATAGGCCAACGCGCTGCCAATCTCGTAGCTCAGCGCATAGTCCGCGATGGCCGTGAGGACGTGATCCGGCGCCGGTCGTTCGGCGGACTTGATATCGTGGGACATGAATTACTTTCGCTCCGCGAGTGGCACAAAGGTTAAATTTTCGGGGCCCGTATAATTGGCGCTCGGGCGGATGATTTTTCCGTCCTCGCGCTGTTCGATGACATGCGCGGCCCAGCCGGAGGTGCGGCTGATGACGAACAGCGGCGTGAACATTGCCGTGGGCACGCCCATCAAGTGGTACGACACGGCTGAGAACCAGTCCAGATTGGGAAACATTTTTTTGATGTCCCACATGACGGTTTCGATTCGCGCCGCCACCTCGAATCCCAGCATGTCGTTCGCCTCGCGCGCCAGCGTTCTCGAAACTTCCTTGATCACCTGATTGCGCGGATCCGACACGGTGTAAACCGGATGCCCGAAACCAATGATGACTTCTTTGTTGGCCACGCGCTTGGCGATATCCGCCTCGGCGGCGTCGGGCGTCGCATAGCGACTCTGGATTTCGAAGGCCACTTCGTTCGCCCCGCCATGCTTCGGACCGCGCAACGCGCCGATGGCGCCCGTGATGCTGGAATACATGTCCGAACCGGTGCCGGCGATGACTCTGGCGGTGAATGTCGAGGCATTGAACTCATGTTCGGCGTACAGGTTCAACGAGGTGTGCATGGCACGCACCCAGCTTGCCGAGGGTTTGCGGCCGTGAAGCAAGTGCAGGAAATGCGCACCGATGGAGTCATCGTCCGTCTGTACGTCGATGCGCCGGCCATCCTTCGAGTAGTGATACCAGTAGCACAACATCGAACCCAAACAGGCCAATAGACGATCGGCCACCTCACGTGCGCCTTCGCTCTTATGAGCCGCTGGTTCAGGCTCGATGCAGCCGAGGGCCGAGACGCCGGTGCGCAATACGTCCATCGGATGGCTGGCCGCCGGGAGCTGCTCGAGCACCGTGGTCACGGCGGCGGGCAGCATTCGCAGTCCCTTGAGCTTTTTTTTGTACGCCGCGAGCTCAATCCTGTTCGGCAATTTTTCGTGCACGAGCAAGTACGCGATCTCCTCGAATTCGCATTGGGTGGCGATATCGAGAATGTCGTAGCCGCGATAGTGCAAGTCGTTGCCCGTTCGCCCGACGGTGCACAGGGCCGTATTGCCGGCGGTGACGCCGGACAGTGCGACAGATTTCTTCGGTTTGAATGCGCCCGGAGCTTGCGGCGGGGAGTTGCTGGTCACATCTGGCGAGGGGTTGTTGCTCACTTTTCCTTTCCTTCGGCGAATAACTGATCCAACTTGGCTTCGTATGCGTAGTAGTCGAGATACTTGTACAAGTCGGCGCGCGTTTGCATGGTCCCCAATACATTCTTTTGTGTGCCGTCGCGGCGAATCGCCTGGTAGGTATTGAGCGCGGCGGCGTTCATGGCACGATAGGCTGAACAGCAGTGCAGCACGATATCGACGCCCACCGTCGCCAATTCGTCGCGGGTATACAAGGGCGTCTGGCCGAATTCGGTAATGTTGGCAAGGATCGGCACTTTGACGGCGTCCTTGAAGCGGCGGTACATGGCGAGTTCCGTGATGGCCTCGGGAAAAACCATATCGGCACCGGCCTCGACGCAGGCCACCGCACGATCCAACGCCTTTTCCATCCCTTCCACGGCGAGCGCATCGGTGCGCGCCATGATGACAAATTGTTCATCGGTGCGCGCGTCGACGGCCGCTTTGATGCGATCCACCATTTCCCCCTGGGAGACGATTTCCTTGCCAGGACGATGGCCGCAACGCTTCGACTGGACCTGATCCTCGATGTGCAGGCCGCCTGCGCCGAACTTGGTGAACGACCTCACGGTGCGCGCAATGTTGAATGCCCCGCCCCAGCCGGTGTCCGCGTCCACCAGCAGCGGCAGCGGACAGACATCGGTAATGCGGCGAATGTCGATGAGCACATCATCCATGGTGCTGATCCCGAGATCCGGGATCCCCAAGGAATTGGCCGCGACACCGCTGCCGGCCAGATAGAGGGCCCTGAAGCCGCAGGCGGCCGCCATGCGCGCGGTGTATGCGTTGATGGCGCCGACCACCTGCAGGGGTTTCTCAGCGGCGACCGCGGCGCGGAGGCGCGCACCGGCGGAACTTGGAGCGCTTGTCATACGCGCCCCGCGACTGGGATGAGCGCGCCGGTCACCGCGCTCGCCTCGTTGGACACCAAGAAAGCGATGACCTCCGCAGCCTCGCTCAAAGTAACCCAGCGCTTGAAATCTGCGTTTGGCATCTCCTCGCGATTCTTCGGGGTGTCGAGTGTGCTGGGCAAGATGGCATTGACCGTGATGCCGCGGTCTTTGAGCTCATCGGCCAACGCTTCGGTCAACCGGGCAACGCCAGCCTTGGAGGCAGCGTAAGGGCCCATGCCGGCCGCGGCCTTCTGCGCGGCCATCGCGCCCACATTGACGATGCGCCCGCTCGTTGACTTGAGCAAATAAGGCAGCGCGGCCTGGCATGAAACCGCGGCAGTTCTCAAATTCAGCTTGTACATGATGTCCCAACTATCAATTGTGCCTTCGTTGAGTTTCTCAAAGCGAAATCCGCCGGCGACATTGATCAAACCGTCGATGCGCCCGGCATCTCGGGCGACTTGTTCCATCGCCGAACGCGCCGCCGGCTCGAGAGTCAGGTCGATCCCGCCATAGTGCCGCGCGCCAGCCGGCAGCGTCCCGGAGGCGACGCCCGCGTGCGTAATGAGCGCCAACTTCGCGCCGTAGGCGCTTAGAGTGCCGGCCACCGCTTTGCCCAAGGCGCCGTCGGCGCCGGTTACCACCAATACCTTCCCCGATAGATTCATAGCCAATTATCCTCGATTCTTCAGGCCTGTGAGGTGCGGCGAAACTCCCCTGGGGAGGCGCCGGTCCACTTGCGAAACGCGCGATGGAATGCGCTGCGCTCAGAGAAGCCCAACTCCACCGCAATGTCCATGACGCTGCGCTTCGAATGGCTCAAATAACTGATTGCCAAATCGCGGCGCAGCTGATCCTTGATCGATTGATAGGACTCGCCTTCTTCGTGCAGGCGGCGGCGCATGGTCGCGGGCGTTATGCACATCTGTTCCGCCAGTTGCTCGAAATCCGGAACCGTACCCGGCAGGAATTGCCGCAGCCGCCGCCGAACCCGGGCGGTGAGGCTACTGCCATTTTTGTATTTCAACAAGATGCTTTCCGGCGCGGTTCGCAGAAATTCCTTGGCGGAGCGTTCGTTCTGCACCACCGGAAGATCCAGGTAACTTGCCTCGAAGGCCAGCAGGGTGTGCGGCCGGTTGAAGTGCAATTCCGGGGAATACATCAGCCGGTACTCGGCGCTATGGGCGGGTTCCGCGTAACTGAACTCCGTGCGCAGGATGGGGATGCGCCTGCCCACCAACCAACACGAGACGCCATAAAGCAGCATCAATAATAGCTCGTGAGCAAACACCCGTTGCGACACGCCCGGCGCATGCTCATGCAGAACGATCCTGGCCTCCTTCGCGTCCCGCTCGGCGCTGCCGGAAATATCGTCTAAAATCAGCGCATAGAAACGCAGGCTGCGATCCAATGCGTGGCCCAAAGTTTTGCAGTTCAAGACCGAGTGACACAGCATGGCAAAGGTTCCCACCTTCATGCGGCGGGAATCTTGGCCGAAAAATTCATCGTCGAGTGCGGCCGCGATGGCGCGCCACAGCGCGCCGTAGTGTTTCGCGGATACTCGTGCCTGAGGCACCTGCAGCAGACTGGAAGAGAGGCCGACGTTCGCCAGCAGTTCGTCCGCGTTGAGGTCGCGTCCCCGAACGCTTTGCAGTGCTGCGGCGACGAAGCAAATGGCGATGGTTCCCGGTTCCGCGGTCGAATTTTGCACAGCAATAGTTTACGCGATACGGTCAACTGGGGGATGACGTATCGGCTAAACTAGGGGCCGGCCAAAGATGGCGCGCTTCACTTTCGAAAGAGGCAATCATGACAAGCAACCCCGCGGCGCTGGCGAAGCCTGTGCCCACCGTCAAAATGCTGCTCGACGGCAAGTTCATCGAATCGCGGGCCAGCGAATGGCACGACGTCATCAATCCCGCGACCCAGGAAGTGCTGGCTCAGGTTCCTTTCGCGACCGATGAGGAACTCAACGCCGCGGTCGCGTCGGCTAAAAAAGCCTTCAAGACCTGGAAGAACACGCCGCTGGCGGCGCGCGCGCGAATCATGCTCAAGCTGCAGGCGCTGGTGCGCGAGCACATGAGCCGCATCGCGCAAACCTTAAGTGCAGAACAAGGCAAGACCCTGGCGGATGCGGAAGGCGATGTGTTCCGCGGGCTCGAGGTGGTCGAGCACGCCTGCTCGATCGGGACTCTGCAGCTGGGGGAATTTGCCGAAAACGTCGCGGGAGGCGTGGACACCTATACGCTGCGCCAGCCCATTGGCGTCTGCGCAGGTATTACGCCGTTTAATTTTCCCGCCATGATCCCGCTGTGGATGTTTCCCATGGCGATTGTGTGCGGCAACACTTTCGTGCTCAAACCCTCCGAGCAGGACCCGCTGACGCCCATGTTGTTGGCGGAACTTGCGCTCGAAGCGGGCGTGCCGCCGGGGGTCTTGAATATCGTCCATGGCGGCAAGCGCGTGGTCGATGCGATTTGCACGCACCCCGACATCGTCGCCGTCTCGTTTGTGGGATCGACGGCCGTAGGCACACATGTCTACAGCCTGGCATCCGAGCATGGCAAGCGCGTGCAATGCATGATGGGGGCCAAGAATCACGCGGTCGTCATGCCCGACGCGAACAAGGAACATTCGCTCAATTCCCTCGTCGGAGCGACTTTCGGCGCCGCGGGACAGCGCTGCATGGCCACCTCCGTGACCGTGCTGGTGGGCGATGCGCAAAAGTGGATACCCGACATCGTCGCCAAGGCCAAGGGCTTGAAGGTCAATGCCGGCGTGGAAAAAAACACGGATTTGGGTCCCGTGGTCTCGAGGAACGCAAAGCATCGCATCCTGGGACTGGTGGAAGATGGCATCAAAGAAGGCGCCAAGCTCGAGTTGGACGGCCGCGGCATCAAGGTGCCCGGCTACGAGCAGGGCAATTTTATCGGCCCCACGATCTTCTCCGCGGTGACGCCCGCGATGAAAATCTATACCACCGAGATTTTCGGGCCCGTGATGGTGATCGTCGGCGTGAACACCTTGGATGAGGCGATCACGCTGATCAATGACAATCCCTTCGGCAACGGCACTGGAATCTTTACGCAGAGCGGCGCCGTCGCCCGTAAATTTCAAAACGAAATCGATGTCGGCCAGGTGGGAATCAATGTGCCGATCCCGGTACCGGTGCCTTTTTTCAGCTTCACCGGCTCGCGCGGCTCCAAGCTCGGTGATTTGGGTCCGTATGGCAAACAGGTGGTGCAGTTCTACACGCAGACCAAGACCGTGACCTCGAGGTGGTTCGACGACAGCGGGCCCTCCACCGGCGTCAATACCACCATTAGTCTCAAGTGACTATTCGCCTCAAGTGACCATCGCGCTTCTCGGCGCTGAAGATGAGCGCGATTGGAAGTCGTAAGCGAAATTCGCAATCACGTGGCGCTCGTCACGCTGAATCGTCCCGACGCGCTCAACGCGCTGTCGCTCGGGATGATTCTGCGGCTGCGCACCCTGTTCGGCGAATTTTCGGCCGATCCTCAAGTCTTCGCCGTGCTGATCAGGGGGGCCGGCGAGAAAGCCTTCTGCGCCGGCGGGGATGTTCGCGCGCTCTACAAAAGTTTCAAAAGCGCAGGCTCGTTGCACAACGAGTTCTTTGCGGCCGAATATCCGCTCGATTATCTGTTGTATTCGTATCCCAAACCCTACGCAGCATTGCTCGACGGCATTACCTTGGGCGGAGGAATGGGTATCTCCCAAGGCTCATCGTTGCGCATCGTTGGCGAACGCACGCTGATGGGCATGCCGGAGGTTGCCATCGGCTTTTTTCCCGACGTGGGCGGCAGCTACTTTCTATCGCGCCTTCCGGGCATGCTGGGGCGCTACCTCGCCCTGACCGGTCTTAAAATTCGCGCCGCCGATGCGCTCTACAGTCATCTCGCGGATCTATACCTGCCGCCGGCCGCCATCGCTTCCATCGCCAACGATCTGTCGGCGCTGCACTGGGGCAGTGACCCTGTTGCGGACCTGCGGCGATTCCTGCAAGCGCGCGCCGCGACGCCTGAATCGGCGCCCGCCCTACCGGCGTTGCGCGAGTGTATCGACTTGCATTTTTCGAAAGCCTCGGTCGCGGCCATCTTGAGCTCGCTTGAATTGGAAACCCGCGGCGCGTACGCGGCGTGGGCAGACGAAACCGCGCAGCTCATGCGCAGCCGTTCTCCGACCCTGTTGAGCG
>DATNKC010000343.1:0-6454 GCA_035603615.1 Steroidobacteraceae bacterium
AGCACGGTCTCCATCGATGCCTCGGGCATCGTGTCGGCGGTCTACACCAACGGCCGTACCACGCAGCTGGGGCAGGTCGCGATGGCGAATTTTCCCAACCCGGGCGGTTTGAAACAACTCGGCAACACGAATTGGGCCTCAACGTTCCAATCAGGAACCGTGGTTGAAGGCACCGCGAGTTCCGCCGGCTTTGGCAGCATCCAATCGGGAGCGCTCGAGAGTTCGAACGTGGATTTGACCACCGAATTGGTGAACATGATTACCGCGCAGCGCGCCTTCCAGGCGAACGCGCAGGCCATTACCACGGCCAATCAGAACTCGCAGACCGTCATCGCCATCAACCACTAGCACTCGACCCGAAACTAAAGATCATGGACAGAGGCCTTTATGTGGCGATGACCGGCGCGAAGCAAATCATGCAAGCGCAGGCCGTGAACAATCACAACATCGCCAACATCAGCACCATCGGCTTTCGGGCCGATTCGGTCAACTTCGACAGCGAGCCGATCTATGGACCCGGCTTTGCCACACGCGTGAATGCCGTGGCGGGCGATGCCGGCACCGATTTTTCCGCCGGCACCATGGAGAACACGGGACGCGATCTGGATATTGCGGTGAACGGCAAAGGCTTCATCGCGGTGCAGGGCACCGACGGCAAGGAAGCGTATACGCGCGCCGGCGATTTAAGGGTCTCGCCCGACGGCGCGGTCACGACCGCCAGCGGCTTGCCAGTGTTGACCGAAAGCGGCCCTCTGGTCATACCGCCTGCCACGGTGGTGAACATCGGCAGCGACGGCACGGTGTCGGCAGTGCCGCAAGGTTCTGCGCCATTCGCCATCACCCAAGTGGATCGTATCAAGCTGGTGAACCCGCCGACAACGGATCTGCAGAAAGGTGATGACGGCCTGCTGCGCCTCAAGGCCGGCGGCAAGTCCAAGACCGACGATTCGGTCTCGGTGACCTCCGGCATGTTGGAGTCGAGCAATGTCAACGCGGCCCAGTCGCTGATCAGCATGATCGAGCTGCAGCGCATGTATGAATTTCAGATCAAGAGCATCAACTCGACCGACACCAATGAACAGAGTGCGGAAAAGATGATGTCGTCGTCTTCGTAACGCGAAGGAAATATCGAATGAATCTTGCATTATGGGCCGCAAAAACCGGTCTCGACGCGCAAAACACCCAGATGGCGGTGATCGCCAACAATCTGGCGAACATCAATACGACGGGTTACAAAGCGGGTCGCGTCGCATTTCAGGATTTGATGTACCAGAATATTCGGCAGGTCGGCGCGCAGACTACCCAGAACACGCAGCTCTCCACCGGACTGACCTTGGGCACCGGCGTGCGCATCGTCGCCACGGAGAAGGACTACACCCAGGGCAGCGTCAATCAGACCAATGGCGCTTTGGACTTGTCGGTGAACGGGCGCGGATTCTTTCAGATCACCATGCCCGACGGTACCATCGCCTATACCCGGGACGGCTCCCTGTCCTTGGACAATCAAGGCAATGTGGTGACGGCGAGCGGCTATCCGCTGCAGCCGGCCATCAACATCCCGGCTGGCACGCAGTCGGTCACGGTTGGATCCGACGGCACGGTGACGGCCACCACCGCGACCAACCCGGTGGGAACCAAAATAGGCCAGATTCAGCTGGCCGATTTCATCAATGAGGAAGGCCTGCAACCCAGCGGCAATAACCTGCTGGTGGAATCCGCGGCCAGCGGCGCGCCGCAAGTCGGCACGGCCGGCACCAATGGACTGGGCACCATCGCGCAGGGCGCGCTCGAGACTTCGAACGTGAATTCGGTGACCGAACTGGTGAACATGATTCAGTGTCAGCGCTCCTACGAAATGAATTCCAAAGCCATCAGCACCACCGATCAAATGCTGCAGTTCCTCACGACGAACATGTCATGATGCCGCCACTCTCATCGCTGGGACGCACCCAGCTACTGGTGCTGGTTCTGTGTGGCGCCTTGTCGGCATGCGGCCTCATGCCGCACGCGCATCCCAAACCGGATCCGGTGGTCGCGCGCGTGCTGCCGCCGCCGACGCCCCGCACCGATGGCGCCATCTATCAATCGGGTCAACAGATCGAGCTGTTCGCGGATCTCAAAGCGCGCCGCGTCGGAGACGTGCTGACCATTCGCCTCACGGAAGTCACCAACGCCAGCAAGAGCGCGGTCACCAAGACCACGAAGACCACCTCGGTGAACAACACCGGCCCGACGATCTTCGGCAGAACCATCACCACGGGGGGAGTGCCCATTCTCACCACGACATTGGCCGGCGCCGATAGCTTTGACGGTGAGGGTTCGAGCACGCAGGGCAATACCTTGGCCGGCAGTTTGACGGTCACCGTGATGGAAGTGCAGCCAAACGGAAACTTGGTGGTTCAGGGCGACAAGACCTTGAAACTCAACCAGGGCGATGAGTTCGTGCATGTGTCGGGAGTCGTCCGCGTCGCAGACATTCAGGTCGACAACACCGTCACCTCCGATCGGGTCTCCGATGCGCACATCAGCTATTCCGGAAAAGGTGTGATCAACAGTGCCAATCAAATGGGTTGGCTCGCCCGCTTCTTCAACTCCGTATTCGCGCCGTACTGACCATGCACGCCAGACACTTCATTCGTTTGCTTTGGATCCCGCTCTTGGTGCTGTTGACTTCGCCGCTCGCCGAGGCGGAACGCATCAAGGACATGGCACAAATACAGGGTGTGCGCACCAACCAACTCGTCGGCTATGGACTCGTCGTGGGTCTCGATGGAAGCGGCGATCAGACCAGTCAGGCGCCATTCACCATTCAGTCGCTCAACAATATGTTGGCGCAACTGGGTGTCACGGTCCCGGCCGGCGTCACGCCGCAGCTCAAGAACATCGCCGCCGTTGCGGTGCATGCGGTGCTGCCGGCGTTCGTCAAGCCCGGACAGACCATTGATATCACCGTCAATTCCATCGCCAATGCGAAGAGTCTTCGCGGCGGCTCGCTGCTGGTCACGGCGCTGCACGGACTCGACGGACAGATCTACGCGATTGCCCAGGGAAATCTTATCGTCAGCGGTTTCGGTGTCGAAGGCACTGACGGCTCGAAACTCACGGTGAACGTGCCCAGCTCAGGTCGCATTCCCAACGGGGCGACTGTCGAGAGAGCCGTTTCCTCGCAGATCGCTCAAGGCGACACCATCACCCTTAATTTGAACGATCCGGACTTCACGACGGCAACCCGCTTGGTGGCCAGCGTCAACAAGAGCATGGGCGATGGCATCGCCTCCATCATGGATGGCGGCACCATCCGCGTCCGGGCGCCAATCGATATCACTCAACGCGTGGCATTCCTCTCCACGGTTGAAAATTTGGAAGTGGAGCCCGGCGCCGCGGCCGCCAAAGTGATCATCAATTCGCGCACCGGCACCGTCGTGATCAGCAGCCATGTCATCGTGACACCCGCTGCCGTGTCGCATGGCTCATTGTCGGTGACCATTAAAGAAGAGCAGACCGTCAGCCAGCCCAATCCCTTGTCCAAGCTGGGCCAAACGGTGGTCCTCAACAATTCGACCATCAAGGTCGATCAGGGATCGAATCGCATGTTCTTGTTCAAACCCGGCGTCGAATTGGATCAAATCGTGCGCGCGGTCAACGATGTCGGTGCCGCCCCTGGCGATCTGGTCGCCATTCTCGAAGCGTTGCGGGAGGCCGGTGCGCTGCAGGCCGAGCTGGTCGTCATTTAAATGACTACTTTGCCGCCAATCGACAGCCCCCTCCCTGCCCTGGGCACTGCACCCGCGACGGCTGCGCCGGACACGTCCGCCGCGAGCACTTACACGGATATCAATGGCTTGGCGGCTCTCAAAAAGGACCCCAATTCGCCGGAGGCGATCAGTGCGGTTGCACAACAGGTCGAGGCGCTGTTTCTGCAAATGATGCTCAAGAGCATGCGCGACGCAGCTGCCGCCGAAGATACCGCCAGCAACGAAATGGGCATGTACCAAGACATGTTCGACAAGCAGGTCGCGTTGAGCATCAGCCAGCATGCCGATTTAGGTATCGGGCGCCTGCTCAAGCGCCAGTTAGCGGGCAAGTCGGCGCCCGGTACGGTGAAATCGAGCGCAGGCGAGTCGCTGCACGCGGTGCCCGCCGCCGCAGTGCCCACAGCGGCCATCGCGCAGTCGCCGGCGGAGTTTGTGAGCCGTGTGATGCCTTCCATTCGACGCGCCGCCAGCGCGCTGGGAATCGATCCACAGGGCATGCTCGCCCAGGCGGCACTGGAGACCGGGTGGGGCCAGCGCCTGCCACGCGCTGCCGACGGCTCTTCCAGCCATAACTTGTTTGGCATCAAGGCAGGCAACGAGTGGACCGGCGCCCGCGCGACCGCGGATAGCATGGAGGTGATCGACGGTGTCGCGACGCCGCGCCGCACGGCCTTTCGCGCCTACGCCTCCGTTGAGGAAAGTATCAATGATTTCGCCAACTTACTCAAAAACTCGCCGCGCTATAAGGATGTGATCGCCGGCGGCGGCAATGCGGGAGCCTACATCGCCGCCATGGGCAATTCCGGCTATGCCACCGACCCGGACTACGGCAATAAGTTAAATCAAATCCTCGGTAGCGACACCTTGCAGGCGGCATTGGCCGCCCGTGTCGCAAAACTTTAGAAATTGCCGCTGACGCCGATATTGCGGGAGTCGAGTGAATTTGAACCGACGGAGCGCGGAGAAACCTAGTGTCAGATGTGTTTGGAATCAGTGTCTCGGCGCTGCAGGCGTTTCAGCAGGCGATCAACGTCACCAGCAACAACATTGCCAATGCCAGTACGCCGGGCTACGACGTCGAATCGGCAAACCTGACCGAAGCGATTCCGCAATCAAACGGTGCCGCCACCGTCGGCGCGGGCGTCGTCGTGACCGGCATCAGCCGCGCCTTTAGCCAGGCTGCCGCCAACCAGCTCAACACCTCGCAGAGCAGCCTGGGTCAGTTGAACGCTTTGCAGAACTACAGCAGCCAAATCGACAACCTGTTCGGCACCACGGTGGGTGGATTGAGCACCTCGCTGCAGAATTTCTACAGCGCATTTTCCAATGTCGCCAACAATCCTACCTCGACGGCATCGCGGCAGGCTTTGCTGGGTCAGGCGCAGGCCGTCGCCACCAGCTTTCAGAACGCCAGTTCGGAACTCAACTCGTTGAACACCGATGTGAACTCGCGCATCACGGCCGATGTGCAACAGATCAATTCCATTGCATCGTCGATCTCGACGCTGAACCAGCAAATCGTCGTCGGTACCGCGCAAGACGGCAACCAGCCGCCCAATGAACTGATGGATCAGCGCGATCAGCTGGTATCCAACCTGTCGCAATTGGTGGGCGTCTCCACGACGACCGATCCTAATGGGGCCTTGAATGTGTTCGTGGGCAATGGACAGCCCTTGGTACTGCAGGGGCAGACCACCACATTGACCACGGTGCCAAATCAGTTCAATGCCTCGCAATTGGAGATCTCAACTTCCACCGCCAACGGCAATGTGATCAGCAGCAGCATCACCTCCGGAGACTTGGGTGGTCTATTGGCGGCGCGCAGCCAAGTGATCAACCCGGCATTGGGTCAATTGGGCCAAATCGCGACGGCACTGAGTCAGACCGTCAATTCCCAACAAAGCGAAGGTCTGGATTTGAACGGTAATCTGGGCGCGAATATCTTTTCAGTCGGCACTCCGTCCGCGACGTCTTCCTCGAAAAACACGGACGCCGTTACCGCCAGTGTCAGTGTCAACGCCAATGGTTTGGGTGCCCTGACAGGGGACAGTTACATCTTATCGTTCCAGGGCGGCGCGCCGACCCTGACCGATACCACCACCGGCGCGAGCACGACGCCGACGGGTGCCGGCACCGCCGCCAGTCCTTACGTGGCCAACGGCGTATCGATCGTCTTGTCGGGCGCCCCGGCGGCGAGCGATCAGTTCCTGATCCAGCCCACGGCGACGGCGGCCTCGAACATCAATGTCGTCATGACCAATCCCTCGCAGATCGCGGCCGCCGGCGCAGTCGTGACCACCGCGGCGGGCACGAATACCGGCGCGGCCACCATCAGTTCGGGCACGGTGCTCAATTCGGCCAATCCCAATTTGCTCGCCCCCGTGACCATCGCCTTCACCAGTCCCACTACTTATACCGTCAACGGTGGCGCACCCAACGCGTACACCAGCGGCGGAAATATCGACGTGAACGGCTGGCAGGTGCAGATCAGCGGCGCGCCCGCCAGCGGCGATAGCTTTACGGTCACCAGCAATGCAGGCGGCACGGGCGACAATCGCAACGCCCTGGCGGCGGCCAATCAGCAAAATGTCGGCGTCCTCAACAACGGCACCACCAGTGTCACGGCCGGCGTGAGCGCATTAATCACAGGTTTGGGCAGTCAAGCGCAGCAAATCAACACCGCGCAAACCGCCCAAGCC
>DATNKC010000344.1:0-5106 GCA_035603615.1 Steroidobacteraceae bacterium
CGTTTGGGCTTCGGATAATAATAAAGGCGGTGTTCGGGAAGATTGACGACGATTCCCTCACGCGGACCCGGCGGAAGAATGTGCCGCCCCGGAACCACTAGCATTTTGCCGGCGCCCGGCAGCCAAGGATCGACGCCTTGATTGACCCGGATCAGTTCCTCGGAACCCAGGCTGTAGGCTCGTGCCAGATCATAAAGCGTGTCTTCATAGACCGTGATGATGGTCTGATCCTCGCCGACCACCGTGTCATCGGGCTTGGACAGGGTGTAGGTGGTCGCATTTGCGCACGGCATGGCGGCCAGCAACGCGAGGACGAGCACGCCTTTGCGCGCCCAACTGAGGCTGCGGCCGGAGGTATTGGGACTGAGGTTCAAGGTTTCCACGGTATAAGCCTAGCATGGCTGAGTTTGCTCCACGGGTATCCTGGCTAGCTTCTAATGGGGAGCGAGCCATGGGTTGCAGTGCGATACTTTCCTCGGCGTTGGATCGCCTCAAGGCGAAAGTGCAATAAAGAATACTTCGGTTCGGTCTCCTCATGGAGTGCGAGGCCCGGATGACTTTGCCAACATTTTGCACGCACTCGGAATGCCCGCGGCCACGTTGTTGTCTTGGGCGACGGTTCTTGTGGACCTCGCCGGCTTGGCCGCGCTGGTATTGGGAGGCTCGGGACCCTTTGCGCTTGATCGGCTGCGCCGGCGCAGCAGCAGCCAATGATTCGACCGGTGTCCTGCAGCGCGCCCGCGTTGCTGCGTGGGCTATTTGTCCTTCGCCGGACCCTTTCTTTTCGCCACCGCCTGCCGCAACACGAATTCGATCTGCGCATTCACACTGCGCAGATCGTCCGCCGCCCATTTCTCGATTTCTTTCCACAGATCAGGAGAAATCCTGAGCAGAAAGGGTTTGCGCTGTTCCGAAGACACGTCAGGTGTAAAGCGTGCCGGTATTGATTACGGGCGATGCGTCTGAATTTCCGCAGAGTACGACCAGAAGATTGCTGACCATTGCAGCCTTGCGTTCATCGTCGAGCTTCACGACGTTCTTTTGATCCAATTCGTTCAGCGCCATGTGAACCATGCTGACCGCGTTTTGCACGATGATCTTTCGGGCTGCGATAATCGCCTCCGCCTGCTGACGCCGCAGCATGACCGGTGCGATTTCTGGCGCGTACGCGAGGTGCGTAAGGCGGGCCTCCTCAACGATGACACCGGCTTTCAGCAAGCGAGCTTGCAGCTCTTCTTTCAGCGCCAGGGCCACTTCATCCGCGCCGCCGCGCAACGTGATCTCGTGCTCCTCACCCTGGTCGTAGGCGTAGCGACTCGCGATGCTGCGAATGGCTGACTCGCTCTGTATTTCGACGTAACTCGTATAGTCCTCCACGTCGAACACGGCCTGAGCGGTATTTTCGACCCGCCACACCACCACGGCCGCGATCTCAACTGGATTGCCGCGCTTGTCATTCACTTTTATGGCGTCGCTGCTGAAGTTGTGAGCGCGCAGCGATAACTTGGTGGACAGCCATTGCAGGCCCAGTCCGCCGCCGATGCGCCGACGGCCGGGACGATTGCGCTGATCGCCTTCGCTTGATCCGCCGTCCTTTTGCGAGTTTATTCCCCGGCTGCGGGAGTAGAACGGGTTGGCCCAGTGAAATCCGCTGCTGCGCACCGTGCCTTTGTAGGCGCCGAACAGTATGAGCACCCGTGCCTGGTTCGGCTGCAGGGTGAAATACCCGCCGACCATGATGAGCCCCAGCAGCGCGCATAAGCCGCCGACCAATCGCATGGCGCCACCCTCGGCGCCGGCCAAGTTGAGCAAGTACGCCGCGCCGAGGAGCAACACGATGTTGAGGACCAACATTCCCCAGCCATTCATGGCGCTGGCAATGCGTTCCGATGCAATGGGCTGGGCGGTTTGGGCAGGCATGTTTCGCTCCCGACGATGATATTGGAGTGATATCATAATGAAATCTAAGAGACACTGTCAATGGCTGCTCGTCTTGGTAGCTTTGCCCGCAGCGAATCACCGGAAAAACGTGTAATGTCGTCAGTAATCAATATGTTAAAAATTGATCGGAGCAAGTGATGTCATCAGTTTTGAATGTTCTGCGTCTCTCGACGGCGGCGGCGTTGTTGTCGTCAGCCGCCTTATCGTCGGCGCAGGCCCCCGTGGCGCTCAAGCCCTACGTGAGTGAGGATTCCCCCGCAATCGTGCTCATGCACGTGCGCGTGATTGACGGCACCGGCACCGCGGCGGCTGAGGATCAGCGCATCGACATCGAGGCCGGCAAGATCACGCGGCTGCAAAGCGCAAAGCTTCGAAATGCCTTTCCGCCCAATGCGAAAATCCTGGATCTCACTGGGAAGACCGTCATTCCGGGACTCGTTGGCATGCACGAGCATCTCTTTTATACGGGCCCGGAACGCGGTAAGGATGGACTGCCATTCTGGATCGAGATGATCGACAGCGGACCTCGCCTGTATCTGGCGAGCGGCATTACCACGGCGCGAACGGCCGGCAGCATGGAGCCGTACACCGATCTTTCCTTGAAAAAACTCATCGATGGCGGCGAGAAACCCGGCCCCAAGCTGCGCATCACCGGTCCTTACATCGGCGATCTTCTAGGGCTGGCGCCGCAACTGCATACACTGAGCAGTCCCGAAGACGCCGGCCGCACCGTTGACTATTGGGCGGCGGAGGGTGTCACCTCGTTCAAGGCCTACATGGGCATCAAGCCCGAGGAGTTGAAGGTCGCGGTTGAACACGCGCACGCCAAGGGATTGAAAATCACCGGCCATCTTTGCGCGGTGGGCTTCAGCGAAGCGGCCGCCCTCGGTATCGATAACCTCGAGCATGGCATCGTCGTGGACACGGAATTCCTCCCCACCAAGAAACCGGGCATTTGTCCGGCGAAGGAGGCGGCGGATGATTTCGCGAAGAATGTCGACATCGAGTCCGCGCCGGTCCAGGCGATGATTCGCGACCTCGTCGCACATCACGTCGCCGTGACTTCCACGCTTGCGGTATTCGAGATCAGCGTGCCGAATCGGCCGGCGATGAAAAAAATGCAGCGAACCAAGGATGCGCTCAGCCCACAGGGCTGGTCCACTTACCTGCGGATTCGCAGCGGCATTGCGGAGGAAAATAATCCCTTGAGCGCCGCCTCTCTCAAGAAGGAAATGCAGTTTGAGCGCGATTTCGTGAAAGCCGGCGGATTGCTGATGGCCGGCTGCGATCCCACCTCATTCGGCGGCGTATTGCCAGGGTTTGGCGATCAGCGCGGACTCGAACTGCTGGTCGAGGCGGGATTCACGCCTATCGAGGCCATTCACATCGCCACTCAGAATGGCGCCACCTACTTGGGCGAGAGCGATCAAATCGGCTCGATCGCCGCCGGCAAGGCGGCCGATTTGGTGATCATTGCGGGAAATCCTGCGAAAAATATCGACGACATCGAAAATGTTGAGCTGGTGTTCAAAGATGGTGTTGGCTTTGACCCAACGAAATTGACCCAGTCCGTGCAAGGCCTCGTCGGTCAACGCTAGCTTGCGCCGCGTCGATCTCGACCATGCCAAACCTTACTGAGCAGTTGCTTGCCGCCGACGAGCCCCCGGCTGTCCAAGAATTTCAGATCGACGGTCGATCGGATTTCATCATCGTCGCGGATCATGCCGGCGCGCGCATCCCGCGGCGCTTGGCGAATCTGGGATTGCCGGACTCGGAGTTGCTGCGGCATATCGCCTGGGACATCGGCGCTCTCTGCGTGGCGCGGCGCGTGGCGCAGGCCCTCGACGCGCCGCTGCTGTCGCAAAATTATTCCCGGCTGGTAATCGACTGCAACCGGGATCCCAAGGTAGCGACATCGATTCCGCGGATCAGCGAGCTGCGCGAGATTCCCGGCAATATCGGATTGAGTCCAGGAGAAATCATCGCCCGGCGCGCGGAAATTTTCGAACCCTATCATCAGCGCATTCGCGAATTGCTGGACGCCAGACAGGCGATCGGCCGCCGTGTGATCTTGGTGGCGCAGCACACCATGACGGATGTTTACAAGGGCGATCGACGCCCGATGCATGCCGCCGTGCTTTACAATCGCGATCGACGCTTCGCCGGCGTAGTTCTTGAGATGCTGCGGCGGGAGCAGCACTTGATCATCGCCGACAACGAACCGTACTTCGTCAGCGACGAGACCGACTACACCATCCCGCACCACGCCGAGGCACGCTCACTGCTGCATGTGGAAATTGAAATCCGTCAGGATCTTGTCAACGATGAGGCCGGTCAGGCCGAATGGGGGGCGCGCATCGCCAGCGCTCTAAGAGACGCGCGACGAGTGGTTGCATGAAATACGGGATCCGCTTTCTCACGAATGCGGATGCCGCCGAAGCCTCGCTGGTTGTTCAGGAGAGTTTCCTGGCTCTGGCCGCGGCCGACTGGCAGCCGGATGCTCGGAAGTCATTTCTCGAGGTCACGGCGCCCGCGTCGCTACAGCACAAGTTGAGCGCGATGACTTTCGCCGCATGCGCGCTGAATGCAACGCCGTACGCAATACCCTTTTACAAGTCCGTTGGATTCGCGCCAATTTCATCGGAGTTTGAACGCGACGGCCAACGCGCCATTCGCATGGCATGTTGGTTACCGGCTCGCGCACTCGGCGCGTAAAATCCTGGCACGTTCGGTAAATCAGCGAAACGGGCGCCCGGCTGCGGCATGTTCTCGCTGTCTGACACCGTTTCGCGCTGCTGATCCGCTGCCGGCAAGGGAGGCGTAGGCCATTATGGCCACACAATTAGCAGCTCAGAGAAAATGTAATGTCAGTAAGTACGCGCCGCAGCAATCTTTCCATGGTTGCAATCGCCGCTACCGTTGCCATGTCGGCCCTCACATTGACGGCGCATGCGTCAGCGCCCGGGGTGGTCGCGCCAACAAATGCGGTCACGCCGAGCAAGTCGAGTGAGCTCGCGGCGGAGCAGCCGGCATCGCCGCAAAGGCGCTCGGCGCAAAGACTCTCGCCGCAAATAAAAGGTCCGATTGACCGCTCCGGGAAAAAGCGCGTCGGTAAGGCATCGTTCTATGCACATATGTTTGCCGGCCGAAAAATGGCCGACGGTA
>DATNKC010000345.1:0-2465 GCA_035603615.1 Steroidobacteraceae bacterium
GCAGCACTTTGACGACCACGCTCATCGGCAAGAGCTTCGGCACCAGATCTTCGATGAGCTTGGGCGCGGTCTTGCCCAGTCGATTCAGCAGCTGCTGCACTTCTTCATGGCCCAGCAACTCGTGGGCATGCGATTGCAGCAAATGGCTCAGGTGGGTGGCGATGACGCTGCTGGCGTCCACCACCGTGTAGCCCTGCGCCTGCGCCTGCTCGCGCCGCGCCTTGTCGATCCAGACGGCATCGAGGCCGAACGCCGGATCCTTGGTGGCGGATCCGGGTATGGTGGCCCCGGATACCTGACCCGGATTGATGGCCATTTCCCGGTCGGGAAACACCTCGGACTCGCCCACCGGCGCGCCCAGAATGGTGATCCGGTAGGAGTTCGGGCCCAGTTCCAAATTGTCGCGAATGTGCACGGCCTGGACCAGGAAGCCGAGTTCCTCCGACAATTTCTTGCGCACTCCCTTGATGCGCCCCATGAGTTCGCCGCCCTGATTGCGGTCGACCAGGGGAATCAAGCGATAGCCAACCTCCAAGCCGATCAGATCAACCGCCTCGACATCGTCCCAGGACAGTTCCTTCTGCTCGGTGGTTGTCGCTTGAGCGGCCGGCGTTACCGCAACCTTGAGCGCAGGCGGCGGCCGCTTGCTCAAAAAGTACGTGCCCACGGCGCAGACTCCCGCCATCGCCAAAAATACGAAATTCGGCATGCCGGGAATGACGCCGAGCAGCGCCAAGATGCCGCTGGTCACGCCGAGCGCACGCGGCTGCCCCAGCACCTGCGACATGATCTGTTGGCTCATGTCGTGCGGGCGCGAAACGCGCGTCACCAGGATGGCGACGGCCACTGACAACAGCAGCGCCGGAATCTGCGCCACCAACCCGTCGCCGATGGTGAGCAAGGCGTAGGTGCGGCCGGCATCGGCGAGCGACATGCCATGCTGTGCCGCGCCGATGATGGTGCCGCCGAACAAGTTGATGAATACGATCAGGATGCCGGCGATGGCATCGCCGCGAACGAATTTGCTGGCGCCGTCCATGGCGCCGTAGAAATCGCCTTCCTCGCGCACTTCCTGGCGGCGGACGATGGCATCGGCCTGCGTGATGATTCCCGCGTTCAAATCCGCATCAATCGCCATTTGCCTGCCGGGCATGGCATCCAAGGTGAAGCGCGCGCTGACCTCGGAGATGCGTCCGGCGCCCTTGGTGATCACGACGAAATTGATGATCACCAGCACCGTGAACACCACCATGCCCACCGCGTAGTTGCCGCCGACCACGAAATGCCCGAAAGCGGCAATGACATGGCCCGCGGCCTGTGCGCCGGTGTGGCCATTGATGAGCACAATGCGCGTCGAGGCGACATTGAGTCCGAGACGCAGCAGCGTCGCGCCCAGGAGCACGGTCGGGAAGGTTGCAAACTCGAGCGCCCGCCGCACGTAGATCACCGCCAACAGGATCATCAGCGACAGCGTGATATTGAAGGTAAAAAAGACATCCAAGAGGAATGCCGGCAGCGGCAGCACCATCATGGCGAGCACCACCATCACCAGCAGCGGCACTCCCAGACCGTTGCGGGCGAATTCGCCGACCGTGGCTACGGCTGTGCGCGTGCTCATGCGTCTAGGTACTCATCGCCGACTTTGGGATTGGGTTTGACGACCCGCGCGGCGACGGTCGGATTCAGTGTGCGCACGCGGAAGATGTACGAGAGCACTTGCGCCACCGCCACATACAGTCCGTTCGGGATCTCCTTGTTCAGGTCGGTCGAGCGATACAGCGCACGCGCCAAGCGCGGCGCCTCGAATACCGGCACGCGGTGTTCCTCGGCAATGCGCCGGATGTTGTGCGCGACCAGATCGATGCCTTTCGCCAACACCACGGGCGCGCGCATTTTCTTCGGGTCGTACTTCAACGCCACGGCAAAGTGCGTCGGGTTGACGATCACGACATCGGCCGCGGGGACCTTGTGCATCATGCGGCGGCGCGCCAGGGTCTGCTGCATTTGCCGAATGCGCTGCTTCGTTTCCGGCCGTCCGTCCAATTCCTTGGACTCATCCCGCAGCTCTTGCCGCGTCATGCGCAGCTGGCGCCTGAATTGGAACAATTGCAGCGGCACATCCACGACGGCCACCAACGCAAGCGAAGCGCACAACCAGACGAACGCCCAACACATCAGTCCGGCGCCGTGCAACACCGCCGCGCGCGGCGCCATGCGCCCGAGCGCCAGCACATCGCGGAAAATCCAGCTGACGATTCCCGCGCACACGGCGCCCACCACAAAGCACTTCAGCAACGCCTTCGCCAATTCGGAGACGCCACGCAGTCCGAACAGCCGCTGCAGTCCCGACAGGGGACTCAAGCGGCTGAAGTCCGGCGCGAGCGCCTGCGTGCTGAAATTCCAGCCGCCCAAAGCCACCGAGGCCAGCAGCACCATGACGATGAGCGTGCCGAATACCGGCAGGA
>DATNKC010000346.1:0-16468 GCA_035603615.1 Steroidobacteraceae bacterium
CTTGACGTCATGCGCGGCGCGCCAGGCGTTCTCGCGCGCGAGCCGCTCGGATTCCAAGCGTTTACGCTCCGCCTCGCGTGTATTGAGATTCAATGACAGCGTCTTCTGGCTGCGCATGGCGTCCAATGCCGCGATATCCTCTCGCAGGTATTTGAAGTCGGCACTTCCCGCGGTGCGATCCGTATGCAGCTTTTCCAGCGATGCGGTGAGGGATTTCAAGTCGCCTTCGACGTGAAAGCTGGCCGGTTCGATGTGATCCCAGGGCAGGGCGCGATCGCGGGTGCTCTCGCCGACCTCATTGGCATCAATCAGCGAGGGTAACGCGATATCCGGCGTGACGCCCCGGTCCTGCGTGCTCTCGCCGGTGATCCGGTAATACTTGCCGATGGTCACGTTGAGCTGGCCCAATTCGGGCTTGCGTCCGAAGATGGTGTAGTTCAACGGATGTGCGTTTTGCACGGTGCCCTTGCCATAGGTTTGCTGACCGACGATGAGGCCGCGTCCGTAGTCCTGGATGGCGCCGGCGAAAATCTCCGAAGCCGAGGCGCTGAATCGATCGACCAGCACGAGCATGGGGCCGCTGTAGAAAATCGCGGGGTTCGGATCATCGTCGACTTCGATATGACCGGTGGTGTCGCGCAATTGCACAACCGGTCCACGATCGATGAACAGGCCGGTGAGGGACTCCGCTTCAGGCAAATAGCCGCCGCCATTGGCGCGCAAATCCATGATCAACACTTCGGCGCCGTCTTTGCGCAGCTCACTGATCAGGCGCTGCACGTCGCGCGTGGTGCTGCGATAGTCCTTCGCGCCGGCCCGGCTGGCATCGTAATCCTGATAGAAGCTCGGCACCGTAATGATGCCGACTTTGACTTCCTTGCCGTTGCGCACCACGGTGCGCATTGCCTTGTGCGATGCCTGCGCTTCGAGCGACACCTTGTTGCGGGTGAACTCCACCACCTTGGGCACCGATCCCGGCGCCGCGCCCGCGGGCAGAATCTGCAGCCGCACCGTCGTGCCGCCGGGTCCGCGGATCTTCTGCACCACATCGTCCAGACGCCAGCCGATGACATCGGTCAGCTCGCCGCTCTTACCTTCACCGACGGCCGTGATGCGATCATTGGCCGCGATCTTGGCGGGCGGTCCGCTGGTCGCCGCCGGACCGCCGGGGATGACATCGATCACGGTGACGTAGTCATCGGTCAGTTGCAGCGAGGCGCCGATGCCCTCGTAGCTCAAGCTCATTTGAATGTTGTATTCCTCGGAATTGCGCGCCGAGAAATAATTGGAATGCGGATCGAGCGACAGCACGAAGGCATTCATGAATGCTTCGAACACATCGTCAGGCTTGCTCTGATCCATACGCTTCGCCACGTGCTCGTAGCGCTTGCGCAGCACGTCGACCACCTCGGGCCATTGCTTGCCCGCGGTCACCAACGAGAGCGCATCGTTTTTGACGCGCTTGCGCCACAGTTCATTCATCTCCGTGGCATTCGCGGGCCAGGGTTCTTTTTCGCGGTCGAAATTAAACGACTCGTCGATATCGAAATCGGGCTTCTTGTTGAGCAATTCGCTCGCGTAGGCCATGCGCTCGCGGCTGCGTTGCTGGTAGCGGCGGAAAATCACGAAGGCCGGTTCGACGTCGCCGGTCTTGATGGCATCGTCGAGCTCATAGCGATACTTCTCGAACTCGGCGATGTCGCTGGCGTAGAAGTAGCTGCGTGAGCCGTCGATGGCATCGAGATAGCGGTCGAGGATCAAGCTCGAAAGATGATCATCGAGCGGTGCCCGGCGGTAATGCTCGTGGGAAATGATGTCGGCCACGCGCCGCGCAACATAGTTTTCCTGTTCTGTCGGGGCGAGCACCGTAGGCGTCGCGGATGTCGCGGGCGCAGCGGGCGCCGCGGCCGGCGGCGTCATGGCTCCACCTAATAGGGCGGCCAGACCGACTGCACTCGCGCAGATGGCTATGCCGGTAATCCATCGCGAACGAGTGGCCTTAAGCCGATTGAGTATCACCGTCGCCGTTCTCCTGTAAACTTTCCGTCCCCACTCCCTTCAAGGCTAGAGAAGCTCCTGCCCGCTAGCAAGTGTATATGAGCCGAAGGATATGCGTCCGTTCACGGTTTTGATCGGCATCATCCTTGGATCGGCCGCCTCGTTCACTTTCGGCCTGGGGACGGTGCTGATCGTGTTCCTGGTGTTAGGCCCCCAACACCCAGAATTGCCGCGCGAACTGCCTCGGGTGGCCGGCAGCCTGGCTGCCTTTGCTATTTTGACCGCCGCCAGCGCGGGGAGTTTCCTCGGGGAGGCAAAGGTGAGACCGTGGCGCGGCTGGGCGCACCTGGCCACCGGGATTTGCCTATGCGGGGTGATTTTGCTGTATTGGCCGCGCCGCAGCTAAGCCATCAGAGTGAGTTCTTATGAGAGTTAGCCGTCTTTTAGTGGTTTTGAGCGTCGCGGGCCTCCTGGCGGGCTGCAGCCTCCATCCCAAGGAGCCGCCCCCCAGCACCGACATCGACGATACGGCCTATGGCGATCACGTCCGCGTGTTGGCATCCGATGATTTTCAGGGCCGCAAACCGGGAACGCCCGGAGAAGACAAGACGGTCGCCTATCTGATCGAGAATTTTCGCAAGCTGGGTTTGAAGCCGGGCAATGGCACGAGCTACGTGCAGCAGGTGCCGCTGGTGCAGATCACCGCCAGTGCCGATGCGACCTTGACCGTAACCGGCGCAGGCGGCACCCGCAATCTGGTGTTCGGCAAGGATATGGTGATTTGGACCAAGCGCGCGGTGCCTGAAATCAGTGTTGCGCACAGCGAAATGGTGTTCGTCGGCTACGGCATCGTCGCGCCCGAATATTCCTGGAATGATTACGCGAATCTCGATGTTCATGGCAAGACCGTGGTGGTGTTGGCGAACGATCCGGGTTATGCCTCGAAAGACCCGACGGTGTTCAAAGGCGGCGCCATGACCGAATACGGCCGTGATGCCTATAAGGTCGAGGAGGCCGCGCGGCAGGGGGCGCAAGGGGTGCTGCTGATCCACGACGCGGCCGCCATGGGCTACGGCTGGAATGCCGTGCAGTCTACCTGGAGCGGCGCGCAATTCGAACTGCAGGCGGCGGATGGCAACGCCGGCCGTGCCGCGATCGAGGGCTGGCTGCAAAACGACGCCGCGCGGGCGCTGTTCAGTGCCGCGGGAATCGAGTTCGCGCGCACCGCCGTGGCGGCCGCCCATCCGGGTTTCAAAGCCGTGCCGCTGAATTTGCGCGTCGATGCGACGATTCACAATGCGATCCGCGCCTTCAATTCCCAAAATGTGCTGGCGATCTGGCCGGGGCGCAAATCGCACGAATACGTTCTCTATACCGCGCATTGGGATTCACTGGGCATGGACGCGGCCCGGCAGGGCCACAATATATTCAATGGCGCCGTCGACGACGCAACGGGCATCGCCGGTTTGCTCTCGCTCGCGCAGTCCTTCAAGCGCACCATCGATCCCAAGCCCGACCGATCGATCGCTTTTCTGGCCACGACGGCGGCGCAGCCCGACCTCTTGGGCTCGCAATACTATGTGGAGAATCCCGTCCTGGCGCTGCGCGAAACCCTCGCGGTCATCAATGTGGACATGTTGATCAACGGTGGACGCACCCGCGACGTCAGCATCCTGGGGTTCGGCAATACCGACTTAGAAGAGTCGGTGCGTACCGAAGCGCTGTTGCAGGGACGCGAGGCGCATCCTGATCCGAATCCTCAATTTGGGTTGTATTTTAGATCCGACAGCTACAGCTTTGCTCACCGCGGCGTGCCCGTGATCTACACACAGGCGGGCATCGACAGCGCGTCGCGCGGCCCGGTCTGGGGCAAGGCTCAAATCGAAGACTTTTTCGCGCGCCGCTTTCGCCAGCCCAGCGATCAATATGCCGCCGACTGGGATGTGGGCGGGGCGGTCACCGACTTGAACTTGGACTACCAGCTTGGAATTCGTATCGCCAGCAGCCGGCGCTTTCCGCGCTGGTATCCGGACAGCGAGTTTCGCGCGTCCCACCACCGCGCGAACTCGTCTGCCGACGAATAGGACTCGCTCCTAGCGTTTGCCGACGCGAGTCCAATTCTTGGTGCGATCGAAGCTGCCCGACGTGTTGTAAGGGTCCGAGCCTTGTTCTTTGTATGAGGGCTTCTTGGGACCAGGATCCAACGCCAAGGATTGCTTGGCCCTGGCCTGCCGCAATTCGCGCACGGCGAAGCTGAAGGTGGAATCGTTGTCGGCCCGGTTTGTATCATCGCTCGCCATCGTCAACGCCTCTCTAAATCAACGCCTCTCCAAAAAAATCCAATGCCTTGTCAATGTTCTTCTTGTTCCGCAGGGCGAATGTTCCCAAATTGCGACAGGTAAGAAATGACTGGATTGCGAAACTGTGACGCGGTTCAAGTCGATCGAGACATAACGTCGGCGCAACGCAACTTAATTTTGGTATGGGCGCCGCGCGGCACGCGCTAACCGCTAGCCGCTAACTGCGAGGGGCGCGGCGAGTTGCCGATCGAACGGCACCGAGCGGTTGCGGCCGCGCAGCTTGGCCGTGTAGAGCGCCTGGTCGCCCGCCTTGATGAACTCGGAATAGTTGGAAAATTGAATTTGCGCGCCGTGGGTTGCACAGCCGATTGAAACCGTGACTTTGGCATGATGCGAACCGACCACGTGACCGGTATTGCGAAAGGCCATCACGATGCGCTCGCAAATGTTGTGCGCCGTGTCGGCATCGGTTGCCGGCAAGACCACCACGAACTCTTCGCCGCCGTAGCGGGCGATCATGTCGGTCTCGCGGGTATTGCCGCGCAGAATGCGGGCGGTCGCCTGCAGGACTCGATCGCCGGCCTGGTGTCCGAAGTTATCGTTCAGCAGCTTGAAGTTGTCGAGATCGACGAAGGCGATGCTCAAGGGCCACTTGTGGCGGGTCGAGTTCTCGAATTCACGCGCGAGGTACTGTTCCAGATAGTTGCGGTTATACACCCCGGTCAGGGCATCGCGCCGCGTCTCTTCCTCGAGTTCGATCGATTGTGCCGGTGCGCCCTCCACGGAGGCGCGCAGCGTATTTATTTCGCGCAGCGCATGCAGGCTGCGCAGCATCAGCACCTCGCGCGCCTGCTCGAGGATCAGGTCCGGATGCTGCTTGGAGAGCAACTCGGACTCGAAGATCGCTTCGGTCTCGGGAATCATCGAACCGATGGTCCCCAGTACCTGGCCGAAGGCCATGCGATCGAGCCCTAGACTGCGTTCGGCGCACAGCGCGGTCTCGGCGAATTGGCGCTGTTCAGGATCCAGCAGGAAAAGATCGGCGACCGGACCTGAGAGCGCGACGCAGCGGTCAAAGACGCCTGCCGGGTGAGCGCTGTAACTCAGTTCCAATCGATGGCTGTGTTCGATGGCGCGATACAGCCGTTCGGGCAAGTTCCAAGTGCGCATGAGCCAACCGCCGACGGCGGCATGATCGGCCTGCACGCGCTTTTTTTCGTGCTCGGCGAGCGCGACGTGATCGCGCTGCAGTTTTTCGCCGTCGCGATACAAATCCGGAACGGCCTGATCGAGCGCGAGCATGCCGACGTCTTGCAGCAGTGCCGCCAGGAAAATCTCTTCCGCAAGGGTTTGGTGCATGGCATCGCCGAGCGCGCGCGCCGCCGTGGCGGCAAGCAATGCACGGCGCCAATAAAATTTGTAGTTCAGACCGTTGGGTTTTGCGCCACGCAACGATTTGACCAAGGAGAAACTCAAGGCGAGGGTCAGGGTGGCGTTCAGTCCCAACACGACCAGGGCCTGGCGTAAGTTTTCGCTCTTGCGGCGCTGCGCATACAGCGGCGAATTGGCGATGCGCAGGACTTTGCTGGACAGCGCCGAGTCCATGCTCAAAGCCTTGGCGACTTTGCCCATTTCAATTTCAGGATCTTGCGCCAGCTCGATGATGTGCGTCGCCACGCCCGGCGGCGACGGGAAATTCACTGATCGGCGAAGATGGGCTTCGATCTCGGGATTCAAAACGCGACTCCACAAAAGCGGAAAGGACCCCGCTTATGGCAAGTTAGCGTCCGCGCCGGGCGAAACTTGAGATCTAGTTCAGTCGGGCGCTGGCGCGCCACCAGGCGCGCAGGGCGCGAAACAAGAGATACAGTCCATAGGGGCCGAGAAAGACCACCCAGGAGGCGATGGAGGCCTCTCTCAGGCCTTCAAACAGGCTGGAATACAGGCGCCCTAGGCTCGCCCCGTCAAACCGGCCCAGCGCCGCCACACCGGCGTAGAAAATCAATACCGGCATCAAGGTAACCCCCGCCAGCAAGCCGATCCCGGCCACGACCAATTCCGCCGCCCAGGGGCGCTCTTCGGCGAGCTGCGCAAGGTTCAAAGCCATGCCCAATTGTAAACGAATCCCGCCACGCCGCCCGCCGCTGTAGAATCACGCACGATGCGCTCCTGGACACCCCAGACTCTGTACGACATCAAGCCATGGGCATTTATCGTGGTGGGGGCGATCTTGGGCGTCGGCATGATGCTCTGGTCACTGTCGGCGGGGCAATGGGCCTTGTGGCGGGGACTTTTGTGCTTAGGCGGCGTGGCACTGGCCATCGTGGGCGGCGCCACCTTGCAACAGCGTCAGGAGTATCGCGCCAACAGCAAGTGGCGACGAGACGCTCCGCCTTGACGCGCACTGCAGTGATCGGCGTCGGCTACCTGGGCCGATTTCACGCGCAAAAATATGCCAGCCTGCCGAATTCTCACTTGGTCGGCATTGCCGATCCTTCCGCGGCGGCGCGCGCGGCGGTGGCCGCCGAACTCAACGTCGCTGCGCACGAGGATTACCGAGAGCTCTTAGGCAAGGTCGATGCCGTGAGCATCGTCACGCCCACCGCATCGCATTTTGAAGTCGCCAAGGCATTTCTCGAAGCCGGTGCGAATGTGCTGGTCGAAAAGCCCATGACCGTCACCATCGCGGAAGGCGAAAGCCTCATCGAAATCGCAGCGCGGCACCAGCGCATTTTGCAGGTGGGCCATTTGGAGCGCTTCAATGCCGCGGTCCTGGCGGTGCAGCCGACCTTGACGGTTCCGCGCTTCATCGAATCGGCGCGGCTCGCGCCCTTCAAGCATCGCGGCACGGATGTGGACGTGGTGCTGGACCTCATGATTCACGACATTGATCTCATCTTGAGCATCGTGCGCTCGCCGGTCGTGTCGGTCGATGCCATCGGCAGCAGCGTTTTTTCCAAAGAGATCGATATCGCCAACGCGCGCTTGCGCTTCGCCAATGGTTGCGTCGCCAATGCAACGGCGAGCCGCGTAAGTTTGAAAACCGAGCGCAAGCTGCGGCTGTTCCAGGACGATGCCTACCTGTCGCTCGATTTGCAGCAAAAGATCCTGACGGTGATCCGCAAGGGCGAGGGCGTGGGTCCGGACGGCATGCCGCAGGTCGCGATCGATGAGAAAACCTATGAACAGGGCGATGCCCTCAAAGCCGAGATCGAGGCCTTCTTAGCCGCGGTTGCCAACGGGCGGCCCCCGCCGGTGACCGGCGAGGATGGACTATTGGCCCTGCGCACAGCGGTGAGCATCGGCGAGCAAGTCGCGAGCTCGATGCGAAAGTTTTCCTAGTGTGCGCTAGTGTGCGGGCGGAGGCGGTGCTGAGGCCGCCGCGCCCGGCGCCGGGGACGGAACCGGAACGACCGGGGGCAACACGGGCGATGGGAGCGCGGGGCCGGTGCCCGACTCGTTGTCGGTGATGGTCACCCGGTCGACAAAGTAGCGCGTATCTGCAAAACAGTTGGTTGGAATGCCCGGATGCTCGGTGTAGTGCAATTGCACCCGCCGGCCGACAGCCTTGCTCAGCTGCTCCGCCACCGCCTTGTCGCGCACGCTGAAGTCCCAGAGCTGCGGGGAGGAGCCGGGACCTAAGTACTGGCCGCCGCCGTAGAACAGCGCAATTTCCCCTTCCTGCGTCTTACAAACCCAGCCGCGGCGTACGAACTTCTGCAGCACCCCCGCGCGCTCACCGTCGGCATAGGCCCACGCCAGCGTCAGCCACGTCCACAGGCCGCAGCCGACGACGATCAGCAACAGCAAAATCATGAACCAACGGCCGGCGCGTCCGGAGCGGCGCCTGCCGGCGTTGTTTGGAACTTCAATTCTTGTCATGGCGCGGGCGCACTATCCAAAGGTAGCTGTTAACGCGTTGAGCTTACCCGTTGGGGCAGCCCAGGCAAGCTTAACGCGACCCAGAAGCGCCCTAGACGCCTTTGTTGCAGCGAGCATGGCGCAAATGGAACCTGTTGGCCGGCCTCCGGACGGAGCCGGACCTCTACGGTCACAACCGGCGGCGCATGTCGCGAACGGCGTCCGCCGCCGGTCTTCCACGATTCTTTTCAACCGCGTAAGCGTTCAGGCGGCGGTCGAGTTCGGTTCTCTGATCAGCGGTAATCGGAAGTGCGCCTTGGTCAGCCGCTATGCTGTCCCAGAGATCTTCGACAAGTTTGATGCGCTCATCCACGGTCAATTGCTGCAACTTCGTTTGCATGACTTAGTCCCGTTTTTCAGCGGACCATTAGGATACGCCGCAGCGGTTCGAGTGCCAGCATTCACTTGCAAATATGTCATTTATGACATATAATTCATTGCGTGAGTCCGAAAGATAAGCCGCTTGCCTGGCTTCACGGCGAGGTCAAGACTCCGCCGTTTTCCAAGGAGGCGCGCCTTGAGGCCGGCTTTCTGCTGCGCCGATTGCAGCGCGGTGAATCGCTGTCAATGCCCCAATCGCGCCAGATGCCAAGCATCGCCGCGCGATGCCACGAGCTGCGAATCATTGGCGCCGGCAGTAACTGGCGGGTGGTCTACCGGATTGATGCCGACGCCATTGTAATTTTGGAGGTCTTCGCGAAGAAGACCGGTGCTACGCCCAAGGCCGTGATTGCAACGTGCCGCAAGCGTCTGAAGGAGTACGACAGTGCGGGAAAGTAAGCGCAAGAAGCTCGAATCCAAGGGCTGGAGAATCGGAACTCCAAAGGAATTCCTCGGGATGACCGACGAGGAAGAAGCTTACGTCAATCTGCGACTGAAGCTCGCTGAGGGTCTAAAGACCCGCCGGCACGCCCGCGGTGTCACGCAGGTTGGGCTGGCACGAGCCATCAAGTCGAGCCAGTCGCGTGTTGCCAAGATGGAAGCCGGCGATCCGACCGTGTCACTTGACCTACTGGTTAAATCGCTGCTGGCACTCGGCACGTCCAACCGTGAGTTGGCTACTATCATCGGCCGATCGTGAGCGTCGCGAAGCGTCAGCCTGCCTTGAGAATCGGAATCACATCGGCACCGTTCTTCAGCCTGTCACCCTAAGCTGCCCGGAACTCAATGGTAAGTTCAGCGCTCCCAGGTGCTCAAAAAGCATAAAAAAACCCGCGTCTTAGCGGGTTTTGTGGACGTCAGCGGATGCTTTCGGATGTTAACAGATCAGATCAAATGGTGGAGCCGGGGGGAATCGAACCCCCGTCCATAAGTCCTACGCTACAAGATCTACGTACGTAGCCACGTCTATTGTTCTCACCACACACTACCCAACGGGCAGGGAAAGCGCGCAGCCAGCCCGGTAATTTTTCGTTTAACACACCCCAGGCACGTGTGCTCCACTATCTGATGAGCGCTACACCCGAACGTTCGCATCAGCACGAGCCGTCTGGGTTTCAACCGCGATTAGGCGGCTAGAGCGTAGTTGTCTTGATTGGCAACTATAAGTTTGCAAATAGTTTAACGAGGAACCTGCACCTCGGTACGCACCTGCAGTTTCGCAACCCATGTCGAAACCGGTCGGCCCCAATCGAACCGCTAGCTTACGCTTTTTTCGCCCAGGGCGTCAGAGCGCCCGGGCGGCCGCGCGGACAGGCTGTCAGCGGCGCATCGCCTTCATGATTCGGCCCTTGTCGCGCTGCCAGTCGCGATCCTTCTCCGTGTGGCGCTTATCGTGCTGCTTCTTGCCCTTCGCCAGACCGACCTCGAGCTTGGCGCGCCCCGCCTTCCAGTACAGCTCCAGCGGCACCAGCGTATAACCGCGCCGCTCCACCGCGCCCACCAAGTGATCGAGCTCGCGGCGGTTGAGCAGCAGCTTGCGCGTGCGGGTGGGATCGGTCTCGACATGAGTCGACGCCGAGGTCAGGGGGCTCAAGTGCGCGCCGAACAGGAACGCCTCGCCATTTTTGACATAGACGTAGGCCTCGGCAATCTGTGCCTTGCCGGCGCGCATGCTCTTGACCTCCCAACCCATGAGCGAAATACCCGCCTCTAAGCGCTCCTCGATGAAATAGTCGAAGCGCGCCTTGCGGTTCACGGCGATCGGGGGCAGTTTCTCGGTGGTTTTCATCTTCAGCACATTATAGGACGGGGCCGCCCGGGGCCCCGTTTATTGTTGCGCGAAGCGCATGACAAGCCGGACAATGCGCGCATGCAGGTAGTTGAGCGCAGCGCCCTGGTCACCTATACGCCCGCACAAATGTTTGCCCTGGTGAATGATGTGCCGCGCTATCCGGAGTTTCTGCCCTGGTGCATCGGGGTTCGCGTCGAGGATGTCTCGGCAACCGAACGCATCGCCATGCTGAAAATAGCGCATGGGGTCCTGCGAACGGAATTCACCACGCGCAACACGCTGGCTCCGGACGCGCAGATCGACATGCGGCTCACGCACGGGCCGTTTCGCGATCTCACCGGCGCATGGCGCTTCGATGCCATCGGCGAGCGCGGCTGCCGCGTGCACTTCAAAGTGCAATTCGAGTTCAAGAATCGCATCACCTCCGCGGCTTTCAATGCCGTATTCGAAACGCTCTGCGGCAGCATCGTGGATGCCTTCGCGGTGCGCGCGCAAAAGATCTACGGTTAGGAGCTCGACGGTGATCCGCATCGAGATCGTCTATGCGGAGCCGCAGCGCTGTGTCGTCAGGTCGTTGAGCGTGGCGCAGGGTGCGGTGATCGCCGATGCGCTGGGTTTGGTCGCGGCGGATCCGGATTTTTCAGGTGTCGACTTGTCCGGATCGGCGCTGGGCATCTTCGGGAAAGTGGCGCACCGAGATCAGCTGCTGAAGGACGGCGATCGGATCGAAATTTACCGGCCGCTCGCCGAAGAACCCAAGCTCGCGCGCCGAAACCGCGCTAGTAAATCCGGCCGTTCTTGATCTTTGCCGCCGACGCGTCCTGAGCTGCGGCTTCCGCGTCGCTGGGCTTGTCCAAGCGAGCGACTTTGTCGCCGTCGAAATAAACGGTGACGCGGCGCGAGTCGACGTGTCGCGTGCGGCCCTTCTTGAGATAATAAATATAGTCCCAACGTTCCTTGTTGAAGCTGTCGGCCACCATGGGCGTGCCCAACAAATACCTGACCTGGCTGCGCGTCATGCCTTCCTTGACAGTGTCGACGGCGCCCTGATTGAGGAAATTACCCTGTTGGATGTTGATGCGGTATACGCAGCCCGAAGCCAACAAAGACACGGCGCATCCCAGAACAAGGTACTGAATTATTTTCATGGAAAGTGGTGAACAGCCGTCAAATGATTGATAATCAACGCCTATCATACCGGAAGGCCCAGCATGCCGCAGCGCCTAAAGCCTGACTCGACCAGCGAAAGCAACGACCTGCGTAATGCCGGTCTCAAAGTAACGCTGCCGCGTCTGAAAATTCTGGACATCCTCGCCGACGGGTCCGCGCGCCACATGAGCGCGGAGGACATCTATAAGAAGCTGCTGGTGTCCAATGAGGACATCGGCCTCGCCACTGTGTATCGAGTGCTTACCCAATTCGAGGCCGCGGGTCTGGTCACGCGCCATCATTTTGAAGGCGGCATGGCCGTATTCGAGCTCAACCAGGGCGCGCATCACGATCACATCGTGTGTGTTGACTGCGGCAAAGTGGAAGAGTTCATGGACGGCGGCATCGAAGAGCGCCAGCACGCCGTGGCCAAGCGCTTAGGCTTCGAGATCAGCGATCATGCGCTGATTCTGTACGGGCATTGCCGCAAGGCCAATTGCCCCAATCAGAAACGCACCAAGGCGCCTTCCTAACTCAGCACCGCGCCGGCCCATCACCGCGGCGAGTTGCGCGTGCCCTTTTTCTTGGGCGCCTCGGCTGGCGTGGCGCGCACCAGCATCTCGCGCGCATGGGCGCGGGCCTGCTCGGTGATGTCGATTCCGCCGAGCATGCGGGCAATCTCATCGGTGCGCTCCGCGGCGCCCAGCGGCTTGACCGCCGTGCGCGTGATCTTGCCGTCACTCAACTTCGTCACGCGAAACTGACTGTGCGCCTGGGAGGCGACCTGCGCCAGATGCGTCACGCACAGCACCTGGGCCCGCTCGCCCAAGGAGCGCAGCTGCCGGCCGACAATCTCAGCCACCGCGCCGCCGATGCCGGCATCGACTTCGTCGAACACCATGCACAGCGCCGAGGAGGAGGCGCGCCCGGCCACTTGAACGGCGAGACTGATGCGCGACAGCTCGCCGCCCGAGGCCACCTTGGCCAGGCCTTTGAGTGGCTGCCCGGGATTGGCGCTCACCAGAAATTCCACCTCATCGCTGCCGGAAGCAGAAAATTCCGAATCGCTTGGGGTGACCTGAACCGCAAACTCGCCGCCCGCCATCCCCAAGGTTTGCATGAGTTGGGTGACCTGAACCCCCAATAATTGCGCAGCGGCGCGGCGCGCCTCGCTCAAGCGCTTCGCTGCGCTGCGATATTCCCGCATCGTCGCACTCACTTGCTGCTCCAGGGCCGTCAGGCTCTCCCCGACATTGTCCAGCGCGGCCACCTCTTGCTCGATGCGCGCGCGCTGTTCCGGCAGCTCCAGGACCGCGACGCGATGTTTTCGCGCCAGCGCTTCGAGCGCGGCCGCCCGCCGTTCAATCTCGTCCTGGCGGGCAGGATCGATATCCAAGGCATCCAAGTAGTGGCGCAACGACTCCGCCGCCTCCTGGGTGAGGATGGCCGCTTCGCCTAAAAGTTTGCCGGCCTCGCCCAGTTGCGGGTCGATGTCCGAGACGCTGCGCAGTGCCGCGGTCGCTTTGCCGAGCAGATCATGGGCGCTGTCGCCGTCGGATTCGTAAACCGCGGTGAGGGCGGTGCGGGCCGCGACGCTCAGGCGGCCGCGCGCGGCGACGCGTTTTTGGTCGGCAAACAACTCTTCGATCGCCGCCGCCGTCGATACTTCCGCCTTGAGTTCGCGCAACTGATAGCGCAGCAGGTCCAGCCGGGCGTCGCGGTTCTGTGCGGCGTTTTTCAGGGCCTCGAATTCGCGTGAGACCGCGCTATGGCGCTCGAAAGCTTCAGCGACGCTGCTCCTCAAGGCCGGCGTGCTCAGACGCTCATCGAGTAGTTCGCGCTGTGCGGCACGGCCCACCAGATGCTGAAACTCTTGTTGACCATGAATTTCGATCAGAAACTCGGCCAGTTCGCGCAAAGCTTGCAGGGGAACGACTTGGCCGTTCACGTAGGCGCGCGAGCGGCCATCGGCGCCGATGACCCGCCGAACCACCAGTTCCCCGTCGACATCGATCGACTGGTCCTTCAGCCACGTGAGCGCCGCCGGCGGCAGGGCCGAAAAGCTGGCGGTGACCTCGGCGCGCTCCGCGCCCTGGCGCGCGATGTCGCCGGCACCGCGTCCGCCCGCGATCAACAGCAGGGCATCGACCACGATGGATTTGCCCGCGCCGGTCTCGCCGGTCAGGGCGGTGAGGCCGCCGCTGAACTCGAGCTCTGCTTGATCGACGAGAACCAAATCTCGCAATTGAAGATGCGTGAGCACGGCTTAGATGTCGGGGTGTCCGTTTTGAGTGCCGCGGCCCCAATGCAGCTTGGAGCGCAGCAGCCGGTAGTAGTCATATCCGGGCGGATGCAGCAGGGTGATTTGCGCATCGGCGGCCTCGACATACAAGTTATCGCCCTGCGCCAGATCGCCAATGGCGGTGCCGTCGCAGGTCACCTGCGCGCGCGACTCGAAGCGATCCGACATGCGGATCGCAATCTTGCTGCCGGCGCGCACCACAATCGGCCGGTCGCTCAAGGTGTGCGGGGAGATGGGCGCCAGTACCCATACATCAAGGTCGGGCTCGACGATGGGTCCGCCGCAGGACAGGGCATAGGCAGTCGAGCCGGTCGCCGTGGCGATCACCATCCCATCGCCGCCGTGCGAATTGACGAAACGGCCATTGATGGAGGTCTCGAAATCCATGGTGCGTCCGGTCTCCCATTTGTTGACCACCACATCGTTCAACGCCAGGGCCTGCGCGACCTGGCCATTGTGGCTCTCCAGCCGCGCCGCGAGCAGCGAACGGCGATCCTCGGTGTAGCCGCCGGCCAGCACCGTGTCGACATCCTCGAGCATGGACGTGGGGCTGACGTCGGTGAGAAATCCTAAGCGGCCGCGATTCACGCCGAGCAGGGGCACCGTATGGCCGGCCACCAGCCGCGCCGCATACAAGAGCGTGCCGTCGCCGCCGATGGCAACGATGAGGTCGGCGCGGGTCGCAAAGGATTGTTCCGGACATAACACGACGCTGCCCGCTTTGAAGGCCAGGCCCACGCTGGGATCCACCAGCACGGGCAGGCCGCGAGCATGAAAGTGTGCGGCCAGGCCCAGCATGCATTCGGCGACGCGCAAATCTTTGGCGTTGCCCACCAACGCGATGGACTTAAATTGCTGAGGCATGATCGATTATAGACCTCCTGCTGGACTTGACCCGCTGGACTTGACTTCGGCCGGATGCGCTAGGTAGCTTCAAACATGTTATATGGACCTACTATGACAGAAGGTACCGACGAGGGACTTAATGAGCGCGCACAGATGCTGCTCAAAGCCCTGATCGAGAATTACATTCGCGAAGGCCAGCCGGTGGGATCGCGAACACTGTCGCGCGATTCTGGCTTGAGCCTCTCATCCGCGACCATCCGCAACGTCATGGCGGACTTGGAAGACCTGGGGTTCGTCGCCTCGCCCCACACCTCCGCCGGCCGCATTCCCACCGACAAGGGTTACCGGTTTTTTGTCGACACGCTGCTCAAGCTTAAGCCCTTGCACCACGAGGAAGTCGAGGACATCGAGCGGCGCCTGGGCGCGGAAGTGTCCAACGGCCGATCCCTGGTACAGACCGTCTCGCAGATGCTGTCCAGCGCCTCGCACATGGCGGGTTTGGTGACGTTGCCGAATCCGCACTACATCGCGCTATCGCATATCGAATTCGTCGGATTGTCCGAGAATCGCGCGCTCGCCATCATGGTCATGAGCAACCGCGAGGTGCAAAACCGCGTGGTACAACTGGACCGCTACCACTCTCCAGAGGAGCTGCGCCGCGCCGCCAACTACTTGAATGAGGCCTTTGCCGGCCGCTCGCTGCCGGATGTGCGCGCCTTGTTGGTGGCGCAACTGCAGGAGACGCGCCAGCACATGGATCAGCTGATGCAGGACGCCATTCAAGTGGCGCAAAAAGTCTTCGACACGGCCCCCACGGAGACCGTGGAATATGTGATCGCCGGCGAAACCAATCTCATGGGGTTCGCCGAATTGTCCAACGTCGATCGCCTGCGGCGCCTGTTCGAGGCCTTCAATGAGAAGCACGACATCTTGAGGCTCTTGGACAGCTGCCTGCGGGCGGATGGCATCCAGATCTTCATTGGCCAGGAATCCGGTTACCGGATCCTGGACGATATCAGCGTCGTGACCGCGCCCTACATGGTCGACAACCAGGTGGTCGGGGTGCTCGGCATCATCGGGCCGACCCGCATGGCCTACGAACGTGTAATCCCCATCGTCGATATCACGGCCAAGCTCTTGGGTTCGGCCTTGAACGCTCGCAAATAGCCCCCAAAGTGGACGCTTCGAGCGGCTCTTCGAAGCCGCATCATCCTTGAGGGCTTTAACGCGTGAATGACAACAACCCGTCACCTTCAGCCGATATGCCCGATGCCGGCCCCGCGGCCGCTAACGGCGCAGGCGCAGCATTGGCGGCCGCGGAAGCCAAGGCGACCGAGAACTGGAACAGCTACCTGCGCGCCGTCGCGGAGATGGAAAACTATCGAAAGCGCATGGATCGGGAGTTGGAGAACGCCCGCAAGTATGCGATCGAGCGCTTCGCCCAGGAACTGGTCAGTGTCGCGGATTCCTTGGAAGCCGGAATCAATGCCGGAACGGCAAGTTCCGGGTCTGCGCTCCTCGAGGGCTCGACCGCAACCCTGAAGCAATTGCTGCGGGCTTTCGACAAGGCGGGTATTAAGGTCATCGACCCGTTGGGTCAGCCCTTCGACCCGGCCTGGCATGAGGCGATGGTGGCCCAAGAGAGCCGCGATCAGCCCGCCAACACGGTGTTGTCGGTCATTCAGAAAGGCTATTCCCTGAACGGGCGGTTGTTGCGCCCGGCACGGGTCATCGTCAGCAAGGAACCTGGCGGGGACGCCAATTGAAAAAGACGCCGCA
>DATNKC010000347.1:0-6288 GCA_035603615.1 Steroidobacteraceae bacterium
TCGAGCGCCGACAGATCGACAACCGTGAGCAGCGGCGCGTCCTTGGCAACGCTCGAGCGGTCGGCGACCTGGACCTGGCCCACCTGGCCGTCGACCGGCGACTTGACATTCAAGCCCTCGACCTGACGCTGCAGATCGCTCACCATGAATTGCTGGCGATCGAGAAGCGCCTTTTTACTGTCGATGTCGAAATGATTTTGCTTCGGCTGTTCATCGTAGGTGCTTTTCGCCTCCTGTAAGGCGAACTGGGCTTTTTCCAAGGCGTCTTCGGCTCTGAGCGCCTGCAATTCCGAGTAGGAACCTTGTTCGTAGGCCTTGCGGCTGCGGTCGCGTTCGCGCTGCGCCGTCTTTTGATCGACCTCGGCCTGGTTGTAGGCGTCGCGAAACTGCGAGAGCGTGTGCTCCGCGCTGAGGGTTGCGCGCTGCCAATCGAGGCGCAGACTCGCCAGAGTGGCGTCTTCCTGCGAAAGCTTGGCGGTCAAGTCCGGGCTGTCGACTACCGCGAGTACCTGACCTTTCGCCACGGTATCGCCGGCGTGCACCTTGAGCGTGACGGTGCCCAACGCATTGGCATACAGCGTGGGACTGACGGCGGCCACCACTTGGCCGTCGGCGGAAATATCGCGGATGAAATTGCCGCGCTCCACCGTTGCGATCGACACCCGTGAGCGGTCGACCGAGACTCCGGCGCCGGAATAGCGCATCAAGACCACGATCAAGGCAATGAGCAGGACGGCTGCGATCGCGCCGGCCACGATGAGCTTGCGGTGCCGTTTGAGCGGATTTTTCGGTTCGATCACGCGATCTTGCGCCGATGTATCGCGAAGCATGATGGGTTCCTTGGGTAGCAATCGCATGCTCATGTTGCTTTCTCGATGAGAAGGTTATCGATGGCAACAAGATCCTGCTCGGTCAAACGACCGGCCTGTTGTTTTAGGGTGAGCACATTCGTCAGGTAATCGTAGCGCGTCTGGGCATAGGCGCGGCGTGCCGTGTAGTAGTTGTTTTGCGCGTCCAATAATTCGAATTCGGTGCCCGTGCCGAACTCCACATTGCGGCGCATGGCTTCGACTGCACGCGCGCCGGAGTCCACCGCGCGCCGCGCCGCGCCGATGCGCTGAATGCCGGTGACGATGCCGCGAAAAGCGGCGCGCGTTTGCGTCTCGGTATTGCGTTTAGTCGCCTCGTAGTTGGCTTGCGATTCGCGAAATAGCGCGCGGGATTGGCGCACCGCCGATGCGATGGCGCCGCCCGAAAACAGCGGCCAGTTGAAAGACACGCCGACGGTATCGAGCGTTTGATTGCCGCCGAGCACCTCATCCTGCGTAATCTTCGATCCGGAGCCGGTCAGCGAAATCGTCGGCAAGCCCCGTCCGCGCTGCACCGAGATATCGCGCGATGCCGCTTCCATAGTGAGCTGTGCGGTGCGCACATCGAAGTTATCCAGCCGCGCCGAGGCCACCCACTCATCCGCGGTGGCCGGGTCCGGCGCCACCAAGGGGATGTCCTCGCGCAGCGGTGCGACGGTTTCGACGTGTTGGCCGACGATCTGGGCCATCGCAAGATTCGCATCGTCGAGCGTATTGCGCGCATCGATGACGCTTTGTTCCGTCGCATCGTAAAACGCTTGTGCCTGGTCCACGTCGCTGCGCGGACCGACACCGGTCTGCTCGCGCGACTTGGCCTGGTTGAGCAGCGTGCTGAACGCGTCGCGCTCGGCAACGTTGGTGGCAAGCTGATCGGCGGCGGACAGGATCCCGAAGTAGGCCTGCGCCACGCGCAACAACAGACTCTGCTGCGCACCCTGAAAATTGGCCTCCGCGGCGGCCACTTGGGAATTGGCTTCCTTGAGCTGGCTGAATGATTGGAAGCTCCACAGCGTTTGCGACATGTTCAGCCCCAACGTGTGCGCCGTGCCGTAGCAACGTTGCGTGGTCGCGGTGGAACTGATGGCGCAATCGGCCGCCTGGGTTCCGAGCGACGGCTCATTATTGAAACCCTCTTTTTCCCGCATGGCGGAGACGTTGGCTGCAATCTGCGGCAACCACTGCGCGATGGCCTGGGGACGCGCTTCAACCAACGCGTCGCGCTGAAAATGCGCGGCTTGCAGGGTGGTGTCGCGGGCGAGAGCGAGATCGTAAAACTCCTTCAAATCATTGGCAGCCGCCACCTTCGGCATCAAGGCCAATACGCCCAACACGAGTGAATAGCGAACCATGCTGAAGCACACAGCAAGGGCCATGCCAGAGCCACGTTTCGTCGTAACTAATTGTTTATATTGATTTTATTGTTTTGTGATTTGCGTACGCTGTCCGCGGACAGTGTCCGCGGACGCTGCCGGACAGTGGGGTAGTACATCCCCCCAGGCCATGCGAGCCGCTCAATTTCACAGTGCCGAGGTACTAGCGATTGACGTCCACGACGATGCGGCCGCGAACCTGGCCTTCTAGAATCGTTGCGGCACGCTCCAGGGCCTGCGCCAGCGATATCTCGACCGTCAGCAGTTCAAGTTTGTTGAGCTCCAGATCCCGGCTCAATCGCCGCCAGGCTTCCACCCGGTCGGGGCGCGGACGCATGACGCTGTCGATGCCTGCCAAGGTGATGCCGCGCAAGATGAAGGGTGCAACCGTGCCCGGAAAATCCATGCCGCCGGCCAAGCCGCAGGCAGCGACCACACCCCCATAGCGCAGCGAGGCACAGACATTGGCCAGCGTATGGCTGCCAACCACGTCGATGGCGCCGGCCCAGCGCTCCTTCGCCAACGGCCTGCCCGCGCCCGCATAGGCTGCGCGATCCATTATCTCGGCGGCGCCCAGCTCAGTGAGGAAGCCCGATTCGGCCGGCCGGCCGGTCATTGCAACGACCCGGAAACCCAATTTAGACAGCAACGCCACCGCGATGCTGCCCACGCCTCCGGCCGCTCCGGTCACCAGGATCTCGCCATCGCCCGGCGTGACGCCATGCCGCTCCAAGGCCATTACACACAACATGGCCGTATACCCGGCGGTGCCCACGGCCATCGCCTGCCGCGTCGTCAGTGCTCCAGGCAACGGAATCAGCCAATCGGCCTTGACCCGCGCGACCTGCGCGAGGCCGCCCCAATGAGCCTCCCCAACCCCCCAACCGCTGAGCAGAACTTTGTCGCCGCGCTTAAAGCCTGGGTTGCTGGACTCATCGACCGTTCCCGCGAAATCGATGCCGGGCACCAGGGGAAATTGACGCACCACCGGTCCTTTCCCGGTAATGGCCAGCGCGTCTTTGTAATTCAACGTCGAATACTCGACGCGCACGCTGACATCGCCCGCCGGCAATTGCGACTCTTCAAGTTTTTTTAAGCTCGCCCGGTACGGCGGAGGGTCGCGCTCGATTAAAATTGCGTTGAACATGACGGCCTATAACAACAGGGAGTGAACAGATGACTATTAAAGACCGATACACCACCGAGGACAACCCACGCTGGGGCGCCATTGTGCGAGACGGCCTCATTTTGCTGGCAGGAGTGATTCTCCTGGCGAAATTGTGGCCGTTCTATTCAGTACCCACCGGCAGTCGCGGCGTCGTGACTCAATTCGGGAAAATTGTCGGCATCGAGCAGGAAGGGCTCGCCGTTTTACCGCCGTGGCAAAATCTCACGCTGTTTTCAATTCGCGCCGAAGAGGCGAACATCGACAACGCCTCCGGCTCAACTTCGGACACGCAGCCGGTGAGTGTCAGCCTCACGGTGAGGTACAGCATCAGCCCCGACAAGGTTTCCGAGGTGTATGAGAAATACAGTCACAACGGCGATCTATCGAGCTACGTGCAAACCGCCACGCACGAGATCTTCAAGGCCGTGACGGCCAAATACTCGGCGCCCGACCTGATCGCCGAGCGCGCCAAGGTCTCCACCGACATTTACGCGGCACTCGGAAGCAAACTGGCGGTTTACGGCGCACAAGTCATCAATATCGACATGCGCAATTTTTCGTTTCAAGAGTCGTACATGAGGGCGATCAACAGCAAAGTGGAGCAAGAGCAGCTGCGGCTTGCCGCGGAGAACAAGCTACGCACGGTCGAGGCCGAGCAGAAACAGAAGGTCGCGATCGCCCAAGCCGAGGCCGATGCCGTCAAAGCCACCGCCGACGGCAATGCGTATGCCAATCTTAAGATCGCGACCGCCCAGGCGGAAGCGCTGCGGGTGCAAAACAGCGCGCTGGCGCAAAGCAAAGAGGTCCTGGAACTGCGGCGTATCGAAGTCGAACAAACCAAGGCAGATCGATGGAACGGACAGCTGCCGCAGAATGTCTATGCCGGAGCCCCCATTCCGTTTTTAAATGTGAGTAAGCAATGAACCTTGCACGTTTCCCCAGAATTCGCTTCGCGCACCTGCCGACACCGCTGGAATACCTGCCGAATTTGAGCAAGGCGCTCAACGGCCCGGAGATTTGGATCAAGCGCGACGATTGCACCGGGATGTCCACCGGCGGCAACAAGACCCGCAAGCTGGAGTTCCTGCTCGCGGAAGCTCGCGACCAGGGCGCGGACATTGTTCTGACGCAAGGCGCCACACAATCAAATCACGCGCGCCAAACCGCGGCGTGCGCCGCGAAAATGCGCATCGACTGTCATATTCTTCTGGAGGATCGCACCGGCAAGACAGACCACGACTACACGGAAAGCGGCAATGTGCTGCTCGACCATTTGCATGGCGCCAGCGTCGAGCGTTGCGCGGCCAATCCGGATATGAACGGGGAACTCGCCAAAGTGGCCGCACGGCTCAAGAGCGAGGGACGCAAGCCCTACCTGATTCCCGGCGGAGGCTCGAACCCCACCGGTGCGCTCGGCTATGTGAATGCGGCGATGGAACTCATCGGGCAGGCCAATGATTTAGGTTTGCGCATCGATCACGTCGTGCATGCGACGGGCAGCGCGGGCACCCAGGCGGGATTGATCGCCGGACTCGCGGGCACGCGGTCCGGCGTGCCGCTGTTGGGCATCGGCGTGCGCGCGCCTCGCGACCGCCAGGAGGAAAACGTGTTCAAGCTCGCCTGCGCCACCGCCGATCTCTGCGGGACGCCTGGCGCCGTGCGGCGCGAAGATATCGTCGCGAACTGCGACTACGTCGGCAAGGGATACGGGTTCTCCACGCCCGGTTCCCTCGAGGCCATCCAAATGCTCGCGCGTCTCGAAGGCATTCTGCTCGACCCGGTTTATACCGGCAAAGGCATGGCGGGCTTCATCGATCTGATCCGCTTAGGGTCGTTCAAAAAGGGGCAAAACATCGTGTTCGTTCACACGGGCGGCAGCGCGGGACTGTTTGGCTATGTCGATGACTTCGGATTCGGTCGCGCACGTCACGCCAAAGCAGCCTGAATTGGCGACGATGCATCGGGTTGTGGGGATCATTGGCGGGATGGGCCCGGAGGCCACTTTGGACCTCATGCGCCGCGTGTTGGCAAAGACGCCGGCGCAGGACGATCAGGACCACATTCATCTCATCGTGGAGAGCAATCCGAAGATCCCCTCACGCATTGCCCACTTGATCGAGGGCACGGGCGACGACCCGACGCCCGAACTGGTTCGCATCGCGGTCAACCTGCAGCGCGCGGGTGCGCAGGCGCTGGCAATCCCCTGCAACACCGCACACGCCTATGCGCATTCGATTCGGCGCGCCGTCAGCATCCCGCTGCTCGATATGGTGCAGCTGACGGTCGATCAAATTGCGAGCTCGCGGCGCGTCGCGCGCGTGGGTTTGTTGGCATCATCCGCGGTACTTGCCACCGAACTCTACGCCAAGGCATTCGCAGACCACGGTATCGCGGTCGTTCATCCCTCGCGGCAAGACGAAGTCATGTCGTTTATCAAAGCGGTAAAAAGCGGCGAAACGGGATTGGAAATCCAAGCGTCGCTCGCGCGGACCGCGCACGATCTGGCAAATCACGCCGATGTCTTGCTGATCGGCTGCAGCGAGCTTTCGGTGATCGCCGCCGGCATTACCGCGCCGTTCGTCGACTCGTTGGACGTGCAGGCGCAGGCCATTGTGGACTTCGCGACGTCCTCGGCACCGTGAAGTCGACCGGCCCGCAGACGGATCGGTCAATATCACTATGCCAACGCGAGTACCCGCACTTTTTCCTGCAAGATGCCCGGCCCAAAGTTGCGCGCGCGCTCGAGGAAAGTCTCGGTCACTTCGAAGCCCTTCGGTACCAGCAGCGTGCCGATCTGCGTGTACAGATCATCCATGAACACCATTCCCGGTGTGAGGCGGCCGACCGGGACTTCCTTGACCTCGGGCGTGCCCCCGGCAAT
>DATNKC010000348.1:0-6348 GCA_035603615.1 Steroidobacteraceae bacterium
GCCCCTGACGCTCGAACGCTACGACCCTACGCGGTCGCCTAAGCCGCATCGCAACGGAACCCTGCAGGTCATGCACATCCCGACGAGCTGCCCGGTTGTGCCTGGGCATCCGGATGTGCGCAATGCGGCCTATGTGATCGAAATGCTGGATCGTGCCTGCGATGGCTGTAGCAACGGGGAATTTGCGGCGATGGTGACTGCGCCCGTGCAGAAAAGCACGCTCATGGACGCAGGATACCGATTCAGCGGCCACACCGAATATCTTGCGGAACGAACCCGGGCGGCGCTGCCGGTGATGCTTTTGATCAATGATCAGCTGCGGGTGGCGCTGGTCACAACGCACCTGGCCTTGAGCGAGGTGCCGCGCGCCATCACGCGCGATCGGCTGCGCTCGACCTTGCGCATCGTGAACATGGATTTGGAGCGGCATTTCTCCTTGGTCCCGCCGCGAATCGCCGTCTTGGGCCTCAATCCGCACGCCGGCGAAGCCGGTCATTTGGGGCGGGAGGAATTAGACATAATCGAGCCTGTGATTGCGGAACTGACGGCCGAGGGCATGGACTTGCAAGGACCCGTTCCCGCCGACACCGCCTTCACGCCTCGCTTCTTGAAGACCGTCGATGTGATCGTCGCCATGTACCACGACCAGGGACTGCCGGTCATCAAGCACGTCGGCTTCGGGAATGCGGTGAACATGACTTTGGGGCTGCCGATCCTGCGTACCAGCGTGGATCATGGCACGGCGCTCAAGCTGGCGCGGACCGGGAAAGCGGACACCGGAAGTTTGAGCGCCGCCGTAGCGCTTGCCATCGACCTGGCAAGCGCGCGTAGCGATCATGCCGGTTCGTAAGCGCTTTGGTCAGCACTTTCTGCATGATCCGGGCGTCATAAGACGAATCCTCGACTCCATTTCGCCGGCTCACGAGGACCGGCTGCTGGAAATCGGACCTGGACGCGGCGCCTTGACCTGGGGCCTCTTGCAGCGCGTGCGCAGCTTGGATGTCATCGAGATCGACCGCGACCTGGCCCGATCGCTGCAGGACGATCCGCGCGCCGCCAAAGGTCTGCGCGTGCACGTTGAAGATGCGCTCCACACCGACTTTGGGCGTTTGCGCGGGGATGCCGGCCCGCTGCGCATCGTTGGCAACCTCCCCTACAATATTTCAACGCCGCTGCTGTTTCGGCTGCTATCCCAGCGGGCTGCCATTGCCGACATGCATTTCATGCTGCAGCGGGAAGTGGTGGACCGCATGACCGCGCAGCCCTCGAACAAGACCTACGGCCGCTTGACTGTCATGCTGGCTGCGGTCGCGGAGGTCGAAAAGCTGTTCGATGTCGGGCCCGGCGCCTTCCAGCCGCGGCCCAAGGTCTGGTCGGCCATTGTCCGCTTGCGGCCCACGCTTCAGCCCCGCTTCGACATCGGCGATGAGGGCGTGCTCCGCATGTTGGTCACCGCCGCGTTCTCCCATCGGCGAAAAATATTGAGCAATGGTCTGAAAGGGTTGCTGACCGCGGCGGAAATTGAAGCCTGCGGCATCGATTCGCAGCTCCGGCCGGAAGCATTGACGCCCGCGCAATTCGGCCTGCTTGCGGTTCACCACTCTCGGTTATACTCAAAGGCGCATGGCAGACTACAAGAAAATCTTGGTACTGTTGGACCTGACTGAGTCCAGCGAACAGATCCTGGCCGCGGCTCGCGACATGGCCGCGTACTCGAACGCGGCCTTGCTGGTGCTGCATGTGGTCGAATTCGTGCCGGCCGAGCCCATGGGTGAAACGCTGATGCCGACCGTGCAAATCGAAGAGGATCTGGAAGAGCGCGCCAAACTCAAGCTGAGTGAGCTGTCGACTCGCTTAAAGCTATCGCGCGCGAGCACACGGGTCGAAGCCGGCAACAAGAAAACCGAGATCCTGCGCGTTGCGAAGGAAGAAGCCGTCGATTTGATCGTCCTCGGCAGCCGCGTGCGCCACGGATTGGGCATCTTGGTCAATTTCACTGAGGACACGGTTCTGCATGCCGCGCATTGCGACGTGCTCGCAGTCCGGTTGAGCTAACCATGGAGAGAATCCGGGTCGAGGTGGAGACTTCCTATATCGAAGAACAATCCGACCCGCGCGACAAGCGTTTCGTCTTTTCTTGCACCATTACGATCCGCAATGAAGGGCAGGTTCCGGCGCGTCTGCTCACCCGCCACTGGATCATTACGGATGCGAACGGCAACGTGAAGGAAACGCGCGGCGATGGCGTTGTCGGTGAGCAACCGTACTTGAAACCGGGCCAGGGATTTCGCTACTCGACCGGCGCCGTCATCGAAACCCCCGTCGGCACGATGCAGGGCAGCTATCAAATGGTGGCCGATGATGGCGAGCAGTTCGATGCGCCCATCGCACCGTTCCGTTTGGCGATGCCCGGCGTACTGCACTAGGAGCTCATCTGGCGCTCTACGCGATCGGCGATGTGCAGGGGTGCGACGCGGAGCTCGGCACACTGCTCGGTTCCCTGAAGTTTTCGGCCGATCGGGATTCTCTCTGGTTCGTCGGCGACCTGGTGAACCGCGGTCCCGATTCGCTCAAAGTTCTGCGCCGAATTCGCGCTTTGGGCGATGCCGCCACGGTGATCCTCGGCAATCACGATCTACACCTGCTGGCGGTCGCCTACGGCGGTGCGCGGCTGCGCAGCGATGACACACTCGATGACATCTTGACGGCGCCGGATCGCAGCGCGCTGCTCGAATGGCTGCAGGAGCGGCCGTTGATACACGACGATGCGAATTTGAACGTGTGCATGGTGCACGCCGGCCTGGCGCCGCAATGGGACTTGAACCAGGCGCGGGACTGCGCCCACGAACTCGAAAAAGCGCTGCGGCGCAATCCTCAAAAATTGTTCGATCGATTGTACGGAGACCAACCGGATCGCTGGGAAGAGTCTCTTGAGGGCGAAGAGCGGCTGCGCTTCATCGCGAACTGTCTCACGCGCCTGCGCTACGTCGATGCGGATGGCCGTTTGGCGCTTCGCGCCAAGGGATCGCCGAAGAAGACGCAGACAAAATCGCTCATCCCGTGGTTCGAGGCGCGCGCTGCGCGATGGCGCGGTACGCGAATCATCTTCGGACACTGGTCGACGCTGGGTTTCTTCAGAAACGCCGATGTCACCGGGCTTGATACGGGTTGCGTCTGGGGAGATCGACTCACGGCCTTGCGCCTCGATGTGCCCGACGCCAAGCCGGTGCAGGTCCCCTGCGCGGCGCCCGCGCAAGGGCCGGCGAAGGAGTCTTAGCGGCAGCCTATTTGGGTACTCGGGGAGGGAAATTCTCCGACAGGCTCCTCACCGCCCGCAAAATCTCGCCGCGAACGAAGAAACGGCTGCCGCTGGCCTGATACGGCACGCAGGTGATGTCCTGTTTTACATTTTTGGCGCTCAGGCGCGGCAGAATGTCGCGCGCAAATTCCTCGACGAGTTCGCAGTCGCCAACGCCGTAATTTCGAAACGCGTCGCTCGTCAGGGTAAAGGGTTCGTAGCGGGCGTCCACGACCGACAGATCGCCCGGGTGCAGGGGTTTGGTGGATGCGTCCGGCAACGCGGGCGAAGAAAAGATCAGACTTAAGCGAGGGCCTATGTAGCCGCGCCCCAACGGGGCCGATTCATCGCACCCCAGCAGTGCAACCTGCAAATCGTGGCGCGCGCCCAAGTCCAAGAGCAGCGAGCGCATCTTGTCGCGCAAGCCCTGGCAGGAATAGCGTGCCGTGCGGCCCGTGTAGGAGAACTCCAGACGCTGCTCCTTCCAGACTGCCGGGAACGGGCTGCCGACGACCGGATCGGCCGCCCACAGCGGCTGCGCAAGCACCAGCGCAAGCGGCAGCGCAAGCAACAATCCAACGCCCGCAGTCATCCAAAAAGCCCGCATACCGCCTCCAGCCCAGTTTGACCGCTTCGAACGCAATGAAGTTCATCGCCGGTATAATGGTCCCATGCCGGCAGCTCCACCTTTCAATTTACATCGATGGATCGAACAAAACCGCGGCCTGCTCAAGCCGCCGGTGGGCAATAAGTTACTTTTTGAAGACAGCAGCTTCATCATCATGGCGGTCGGCGGACCGAATTCGCGCAAGGATTATCACCACGATCCCAGCGAGGAATTTTTCTTTCAGATCGAAGGGAACATGGTGCTGAAGACCGTGCAAGACGGCCGCTTAGTGGATGTGCCAATCAACGAAGGCGAGATGTATCTCTTGCCCGCGCAAGTCCCGCACTCGCCGCAACGTCCCGCCGGCAGCGTCGGGCTGGTCGTTGAACGGCGGCGTAGTCCTTCAGAATTCGATGGCTTTTCGTGGTACTGCGAAAACTGCGGCCATCAGTTGCATATGGAGCGAGTCGCCGTCGGCAATATCGAAACTCAGCTGCCGGAGATTTTCTCGCGTTTTTATTCCAGCTTGCCGCATCGCACGTGCAGCGTATGCGGCACGGTCATGCAGGCGCCCGCCTGACCGCGCAAGATCTTCAGCGCGCGCAAGCTGACGCTCTGGATGCGGCGGATCCGCTCGCGGGTTTTGCCGAGGAATTTCATCATCCGCGCGATAGACAAGGACGCAAGCTGCTGTACTTTGGCGGCCATTCCCTAGGCTTGCAGCCCAAGTCCGCGGCCGCAATGATCGAGCAAGAACTCGCCGACTGGCGGCGCTTAGGGGTACTCGGTCACACGGAAGCCGCACGACCGTGGATTCCCTATCATGAGCGCGCGGCACCGGCGCTCGCGGAATTGGCGGGCGCCATGGAGGGCGAAGTCGTTGCCATGAACTCCCTGTCGGTGAACCTGCACCTGATGATGGTTAGCTTCTTCCGCCCCGACGCGACGCGCAATACCGTGCTGATTGAAAGCTCGGCTTTTCCGTCGGATCGTTACGCCGTCGTTTCCCAGCTCGAATTTCATGGCCTCTCCGCTGCGCAAAATTTGATCGAAGTTCAACCGCGGCCCGGCGAGCGCACGTTACGAACCGAGGATGTGATCGAGCGCATGGAACGGGAGGGCGCGCGCTTGAGCCTGGTGCTCCTGCCCGGCGTGCAATATCTCACCGGACAGCTATTGGACATGCCGGCGCTGATCGCGGCGGCGCGCCGGGTCGGCGCCAACGTGGGTGTCGACCTGGCTCACGCGATCGGCAATACACTCCTGCAGTTGCACGATTGGAATCCCGACTTCGCCGTATGGTGCAGCTATAAGTATCTAAATGCCGGCCCCGGCGCCGTCGGCGGCTGCTTCGTGCACGAGCGGCACGCTCGGAATTTCAGGCTGCCCCGATTTGCCGGTTGGTGGGGACACAACAAAGCGGAGCGGTTTCTCTACGATCCGAAATTCGATCCGATCGCCGGCGCCCAAGGCTGGCAAATCAGCAATCCACCCATTCTATCCACGGCGCCGTTGCTGGCTTCGTTGGAGATTTTTCAACGGGCGGGCATGCGCGCACTTCGCGCGAAGTCCATCGCGCTCACGGCGTTCATGCGGACGCTCATCGAGGAGCAACTGCCCGAGTTGGTCGAGATCATTACCCCAAAGCCCCCGGAGCAGCGCGGCTGTCAATTGAGTCTGCGTATCGCGCGTCCCGCCGCGGAAGCAAGACGCTGCCAAGAAGAGCTCACCGCGGCGGGCGTGATCGGGGATTGGCGCGAGCCGGATGTGCTGCGATTGGCGCCGATTCCGCTCTACAACTCATTCGCCGATGTCCTCGCCGCCGTCGACATTCTCGCGCGGGCGTTGCACGGTAGCGTCCTGTGATCCGCATCGTCGGCGCAGGACCGACCGGTGCGTTGCTCGCCATTCTCCTGGCCAGGCGCGGACTTGAGATCGAATTGTACGAATCGCGCCCGGACCCGAGAGGCGAGCCTGCCGGCGCGGGCCGATCCATCAACCTGGCGCTGGCCGATCGTGGAATTCACGCCCTCAAGGAAGCGGGTGTATTCGACGGTTTGGCTTCCGCTCTGTTGCCCATGCGCGGCCGGCTCATTCACTACGAAAACGGGGATACCGCCTTTCAACCCTACGGGCAGCGGCCCAATGAAGTCATTTATTCAGTATCTCGGCACCACCTCAACCAAGCGCTGATCGAAGTGGCAGCCGGCCGACCCGGAGTCCGGTTGTATTTCCAGCATCGGCTCGAAAGCGCGGATTTCACCGCCCAAACGGCGCAGATTCGCGACCTTGTGTCAGATCGGCTTCTCGCCGTGCCGATGCAGCCGCTGCTGGCCACCGACGGCGCCGGCTCAGTCGTGCGCCGGCAAATGACGGTTCAAAAATTGATTCACTCCCGCGAAACCGATCTCGAGCATGGCTACAAGGAATTATCCATTCCCGC